>CAZXBZ010000088.1:0-10685 GCA_964639135.1 uncultured Solibacteraceae bacterium
AGAACCACCTGAACGAGGAAAGCATGCGGGGATATTCCGCGCTGATCACGGCGCTCGACGCAAATATCGGGAAGGTGCTGGCGAAACTCGAGGAGATGGGCACGCTCGACGATACGCTGATCATCTTCACGGCCGACCAGGGATGGAATGCCGGGCATCACGGCGTGTGGGGAAAGGGCAACGGAACGATTCCGCGCAACATGTACGAGGAGTCGATCCGCGTGCCGATGATCTGGTGGCATCCGGGCAACATCGCACCCGGATCGCATAGCGGCGCGATGATTTCGAACTACGATTTCTTCCCCACGATTCTCGACTATCTGGGCTTCGATACCGCGCCGGACAAGGACCGCGCGGGCCTCAGCTACGCGCCGATCCTGCGGGGCGCGCCACCGCCGTGGCGGGACCGGCTGTACTTCGAATACGCGGATGTGCGCGGAATCCGGACGAAGACCATGAAGTTTCTCCAGCGGGCCAGACCCTGGCCGGACGAAATGTACGACCTCGAGGCGGACCCCGGCGAGACGCGGAACGTGATCGATGACGCGCGATACCAGAAGCTGAGCGCGAGTCTCGCGAAGGAACTCGGTGATTATTTTCGGGAGCACGGCGCGCCGCCAATCGACGACTGGCGAAGAACGACGCGCGTGACCGTGACCGGAGAGAAATCGATTTCCGGCGACGCGCAGGCCACCGCCGAACCATGGGATCCCGGGCGGTAAAGACGTACCCGAGGACAGCGGTGCTCAGGCCACCGTATTCCGGCCCAGGTAGGTCTCGAGGACCGGGCGAAGCTTCTCCTGGAGCCGCGTGCGCTTGATGCGCTCGGCGCGGACGATGGCGACGAGGTTCCGCACGCTCTCCTCCACGGAATCGTTGATGAGAACGTAGGTATAGTTCTCGACGCGGCGCACCTCTTGGGAAGCCTCGCGGAGACGCCGCTGGATGGTGCTTTCCGCGTCCTCGGACCGTTTGCGCAAGCGCTGTTCGAGCACTTCGCGCGACGGCGCGAGGATGAACACGGTGACGGCGTCTGGCACCTTCTCCATGACCTGAGCAGCGCCCTGCACGTCGATATCGAGCAGCAGGTCCGCGCCGGCCTTTTCCGCCCCGGTGGCGTAAGAGCGGTGGGTGCCGTAGTAATTTCCGAATACCTCCGCATGTTCGAGGAACTCATCCGCGGCGATGCGGCGCTCGAACTCCTCACGCGAGATGAAGTGGTAATCCACGCCGTCGCGCTCCGCTCCGCGCGGTTCACGGGTGGTGTAGCTCACGGAAAATTCAATGCCCCGCACCTCCGCGACGAGGCCGCCGACGAGGGTGGATTTTCCAGATCCGCTGGGAGCGGAGACGATGATTACCATGATTTTCTCCGCCCGGTTATTCCAGGTTGAGCGACTGCTCGCGCATCTTTTCAATCTCCGCCTTGATCGCCAGACCGGCGCGCGTAATACGCAAACCAAATTCGCCGGTATTGGCGGTTTTGGCGAGCAGGGTGTTCGCTTCGCGATTCATCTCCTGCAGGAGAAAGTCGAGCTTTTTGCCCGCCTCGCCGCCCTCTTCGAGAAGCCGGCGCAGCTCCGCGGCGTGCGCTTCCAACCGGGTGAGTTCCTCGGAGATATCGGTCTTGTCGGCAAGCAGCGCGGCTTCCTGCGCGATGCGATGCGGGTCGATGCTAGTATTCGCAAGCAATTCCTCCAGGCGGTTCCGCAAGCGGTTGCTGAAGTACGCCGAGGCCTCGGACCGGAGGGCGGACACTTCGCGGGCTTGATAGGAAACGATGCCGACGCGCCGGAGGAAATCCTCGAGGATGGCCCCGCCCTCGCGTTCGCGGAACGCGCGGTGCTCCTCAAGCGCCGCTTCGAGGAGGGAAAGGAATCCGCCCGAGAGCTCCGGACCGGCCGCGGACTCTTCCTCGATAAGCATGCCCGGCACGCGCAGGGCGGCATCCACCCGAAGCTCGGATGTAAGGCCCAGCAAACCAGACGCCCGTTCGTGAGCCTGAACCCACGCAAGAAAGAGTGGTTCATTCAAACGAAGGAGGCCAGCGCCGGCGCCCTTGCCAACCTGGAGATTCACCTGGACGTAGCCGCGCCCCACCCACTTGCGGACCGTCTGGCGAAACTCATTCTCGACCGCTTCGGCGGCCGGCGGAAGGTGTAACTGAACGTCGAGGGCCTTATGATTGACGCTCTTGACGGTGAGCACGCAATCGCGGCCGGCGATCTCGCGGGTAACGCGGGCAAAGCCCGTCATACTTCGAATATCAGGCATTAAAGACCTACCGGTTCCTTGTGATCCTTGTGATCGAATTGCATATCGTAGAGTTTGCGATACAGGCCGCCCCGCGCCAGCAGTTCCTCGTGCGTACCCTGTTCGTGGATGGACCCATTCTCGATCACCAGAATACGGCTCGCGCGGCGAACGGTGGCCAGACGGTGAGCGATCACGACGACCGTGCGGCGGTGCATGAGGTTCGCCAGCGCTTTCTGAACCAGCATTTCGCTTTGCGTGTCGAGGTGGCTGGTGGCTTCGTCGAGAATCAGGATCGGCGGATCTTTCAGCAGCGCGCGCGCTATCGAAAGACGCTGCCGCTGCCCGCCGCTGAGCTTTGCGCCGCGCTCGCCCACCAGTGTGTCATACCCTTGCGGAAGGCCGCGGATAAACTCGTCGGCGAACGCGTTGCGGGCCGCCTCCTCCACTTCCAGATTGGTGGCGTCACGGCGGCCGTAGCGAATGTTATCGCGGACCGTATCGTCGAAAAGGAAGGTATCCTGCGCGACGATGGCGATCTGGCCGCGAAGACTTCGGAGGGTGACTTCGCGGAGATCGCGCCCATCGACCAGCACCCGGCCGGAGACGGGATCGTGGAAGCGCGGCAGAAGATTAACGAGGGTGGTCTTGCCGCCGCCGCTCGGCCCGACGAGCGCGAGCACTTCCCCGGCGCGCAGCTCGAAATCGAGCCCGCGAAGCACGGTCCGCTCCGGCGCGGAGGGGTAGGCGAAATAGACGTCCTCAAAACGGATGGACTGCTTGAACGGGCCGAGACTGGCTGCGCCCGCCGCGTCGCGGATATCCTCCTCCATCGCGAGATATTCAAAGACCTTTTGTGACGCGCCGAGCGCCTGCTGAAAGATATTGTGAATGCCCGTGAGGCGCTTCACCGGCTCATAGAGCATGAGGAGCGCGATAACGAAGCTGGTGAACTCGCCAGCGCTCATGGTTTGCGCCATGATGCGCGAACGCGCGTAGGCCAGAAGCAGAACGATGGTAAGCGCGCCAAAAATCTCAATGATGGGCGAGGCGAGCGCCTGTTGGGCGACGTAGCGGAGGTTGCTCTTCTTGAGCGCCTGGGCGGCCGCGCGGAAACGGACGGTCTCCGCATCCTCCATGGTGAACGATTTCACCACCTGGTAACCGGTAAGGGTTTCATGAAGGATGCGGGTGACTCCAGCGGCGTCATCCTGCGCGCGGCGGGTAGAGCGGCGGATGCGGCGGCCAATGCGCGCGGTAGGAATCAGAACGCCGGGCAGCACGGTGAGGCTGACGAGCGAGAGACGCCAGTCGCTCTGAAGAATCACAAAAAGCAGCGCCATGGCGGTGAAGCCCTGGCGGAGAAGATCGGCAAGGATGTGAGACGTCGCCACCTGGATCTTTTCGAGATCGAGCATGATGGCGGACATCATCGCGCTGGTGTTATTGCGCTCAAAGAAGCGCGCGCTCTGCCGGAGGACTTTGTCGAAGACGCGCTGGCGCAGGTCGGTGACGGCGGAGAAACCGACGTAGTTCACAAGGTAATTGCCGGCATAATCGCAGACGCCCTTGGTGGCGAAAACCATCAGGATGGCGAAGGCAACCATCCACCAGGTGCCGCCGATGGCGGGCGGCACAAGCTGATCGAGATAGATGGTGTGGCCGGTCCACGGGACGGTGACAAGCTCCACGGCTTCGAGGGTATCCCCGGGTGCGAGAACGCGATCAAAGACAGGTTTGATGAGGAGCGCGAGCATGGCCTGCGCCGCGCCCACATAGGCCATCAGAAGGACGGAGGCCAGAAGGTGCGGCGTGTACGGACGCGAATACGCGAGCAGGCGGCCAAGATCCTTCACGGCGCGACCTCCCGGATGGAGGGTACTCGCGCGCGAAGCGATTCGAACACCTCTTCCACGGAAATCCCGGCAATAGGCGCATGAACGATCTGCTTGAGCATGGGGGCGCGCCACGGCGCCCAGACGGCGGGATCGCTGCCTCCGAAGAGCACGACGCCGGGCCGCGAGAAAGCCGCGGCGACATGGGCGGGTCCGGAATCGTTCCCGACGAAGAGGGAGGCCCCGGAAATCCAGGAGATCGCCTCGCGCAGAGGGGCTCCGCCGAGCCGGGTGAACGCACCGAAGGGGGCAAGCTCGGCGTCATTCGCGCCCAGAAAAACGGGTTCGAGGCCCAGTTCGTCTCGAACCCTGGCGGCAAGCGCGAGAAAGCGCGCGGCGGGCCAGATCTTTCCGGACGCCGTGGCTTGCGGGTGGAGGATGCAATAGGGGGCGGAGCGCCGCGCCGGGCTGGCGAAAAGCCGGGCGCGCGGAATTTCGGTTTGGGGGATGCCCAGATAGAACATCGCGGAGGCCACGTGCTCGGCGGTATGCACAACGCGCTCCTCGCGGAGAATCCGCTGGGCGCGCGGGATGTGGACGTTATAGAACGCCCGCCATGGAAGGTGCGCGAAGGAGGCGCGGAAACGGGCAAGCGAGAGGGCCGTGATCCACGCGCTGCGCGGGCCGCCGTGAAGATTCAAGGCGAGCTGGGGACGCCAGCCGGCCAAGGCCGTGTATACGGGGGGGAGGAGCGCATCCACATCCGGATTGCCGGCATAGACATCGCGAAAGCGGTCTTCCACGATGACGGCGATGCGAAGGTCCGGCCGGTGCCGCTTCAGCAGATGAATCGCGGGCGTGGTGAGCACGCAATCGCCCATGGAGCGGAGGCGGATGAGAGCCACGCGGCCGCCGGGTGGAAGCTGATCAATCACCGAAGGCATGGCTCCTCATCCGGCTGGGGTTAGCTTCCCGCCAGTTCGGCGCGAGTCTTGTGGACAATCTGGACAAACTGACGGGCGGTGTTCTCAATGAACGCGTAATCGTTATTCTTGAGCGCGGCGGCACTCACCAGCTCGCCACCCACGGCGATGGCGCAAGCGCCCGCGCGAAGGAAATCCGCCGCCGTCTCCAGACTGACGCCGCCGGTGGGAATCATCCGCACCTGGGGAAATGGCCCCTTCAGCGACTTGATGTACTTTGCGCCGCCCACGTTGCCGGCGGGGAACACTTTCACCACGTCCGCCCCGTTTTCCCAGGCGGTGATGACCTCGGTGGGGGTAAGCGCGCCGGGCATGATGGGGTTGGCGTAACGGTGGGCCGTCTCGATGCAGGAAAGGCGGAGACTCGGCGTAACAAAAAATCGCGCGCCGGCGAGCTGGGCGGTTCGCAGGGTTTCCGGATCAAGCACGGTGCCGGCACCGAGCAGGATTTTATCTCCGAGGGCGTCGGCGACTTTCTCGATGGCCTTGATGGCGCCAGGCACGGTCATCGTGATCTCCGCGCAGGCGATGCCTCCGGCGTGGAGGGCATCGACGGCCCGGATAGCGGATTCCGCCGACGGAGTCCGGACAACGGGCACGACCCCGGCCTGGATGAGACGCTCAAGAATCTGCTCTCTCGTCATATCATCCCAAGTGTAACAGCGCCGCGCGGAGAGGGAATACACCGCGGCGGGTTCTCCGGACGGCGCGCGTATACTAAGCGGAGAGGTATCCATGAACCGCGCATGCTTCCTTCTGCTCCTGATGATCGCCGGTCCGCTGATCCACGGCCCCGCCGAGGCGCGGGCGGAGGGCATCGAGGGCGCGAGGATCGCGGCGCATACGCGATTTCTCTCCAGCGATTTGCTGGAAGGCCGGGGCGTGGGGGCGCGCGGCGGGGAGATCGCGACCGAATACCTCGCCACGCAACTGGCGCTAGCCGGGGTGAAGCCGGCGGGAGACAACGGGACGTACTTCCAGAACTTTGAACTCGCGGGCGTCGCCACCGAGGCAGCGGCCACGCTCCTCTTCACGCGGAACGGCCAGACCGCGGAACCGCGCTGGCTGAACGACTGGGTGGGCGGGAACGAGATGCAGCAGCCCACGGCAACGATCGACGCGGAAGCTATTTTCGTGGGCCATGGCATCGTGGCGCCGGAGTTCCAGTGGGACGACTACAAGGGCGCGGACGTGAAGGGAAAGATCGTGGTGCTTTTCACGAACGAACCGGGGCGCGACGACCCGGCCCTGTTTCGCGGCAAGGCGCTGATGTATTACGGGCGCTGGTCCTTTAAGTTCGAGGAAGCGCTGCGCCAGGGGGCGCTGGGCGCGATCATCATCCACACGGACGGTACCGCGGGGTACGACTGGAGCGTGGTGCGCAACTCCTGGGGAAAGGAGATGCAAATGACGCGGCGGCCCGAGGGCGAACGGCGGCTGTCGCTCGCGGCATGGATTACCTCGGAGGCGGCCGGGCCGCTGATCGCGGGCACGGGCAAGAGCGTGGCCGAACTGCTTGAGGCGGCGGAATCACGGGATTTTCGGCCGATTCCACTGGGCGTAAGGGTGCGCGCGAACCTGCCGTCGAAGGTGCGGATTATTCCGACGCGCAACGTCGTGGGAATAATCCCAGGCTCGGACACGGCGCCGGGCGAGGCGGTTCTTTATTCGGCGCACTGGGACCACCTGGGAATCGCGGCCTCGGGGGATGGCGACCGGATCTTCAACGGCGCGGCGGATAACGCGACGGGCTGCGCAAGCATTCTCGAGATCGCGCGTGCCTGGGCGAGCCTCCCGAAGAAACCAAGGCGCGGCGCGGTTTTCGCGTTTGTCTCGGCCGAGGAGAGCGGATTGCGAGGCTCCGAATATTACGCCCGGCATCCAGCCGTGCCGCTCTCGAAAACAATTGTGGACTTGAACTACGACGGGCTGCTCCCCGGTGGAGAGACCAGCAGCGTGATCGTAAACGGCGCGGAACGCACGACGCTGTGGCCGCTGGTTGAGAAGGCCGCCAAGCAGTATTCGCTAAAGATCGTGCCGGACCCCGCGCCGGAGCAGGGCTATTTTTACCGGAGCGACCATTTCTCGCTGGCCAAGGCCGGAGTGCCCGCGTTCTCGGTTGACGTGGGCGATTATTTCACGGATAAACCAGCGGAATTCGGACAGGAGTTCTCGAAGTCGTACCGATCGCACGATTACCACCAGCCATCCGATGAATTCCGCGAGGATTGGGATTTTGCCGGCCTCCAGCGCATCGCGCGTTTCGGCTTCACGCTGGGCGTGGACGCGGCCAATGACGCCGGGCGCGGATCATGGCGGCGGGGCGACGAGTTTCTGCCTGCGCGCGAGAAAAGCTTCCGGGAAGGAAACTAAACGGCGCGCCTCCCGCGAGGGGAAGACCGGGCCACGCTCGCGCGGCCGCATTTTTCCCGCTAAGTATAATGGGCGGACGCCAGGACATCACGGTATGGAAGCAGAACACGCCAGTTCGGAAATCACACAATTACTCGGCGAATGGTCGAGCGGAAAACAGGAAGCGCTCGACGCGCTGGTGGAGCGGCTCTATCCGGAGCTAAAACGCATCGCGAACCGCTACCTGAGCAAGGAACGCGCCGGCCACACCCTGCAGAGCACGGCGCTGGTGAACGAAGCGTATCTGCGCCTGGTGGACCAGAAGACGCAATGGGCGAACCGGGCGCATTTTCTGGCGGTGTGCGCGAGGGTGATTCGCGGCATTCTGGTGGATTACGCGCGGGCGCGCAAGAGCGAAAAGCGGGGCGGCGGCGCGTTCTGCCTGGCGCTCGACGAGGCGATCGACATTCCCGGCAGGCGCGATCTCGACCTGATGGAACTCGACCAGGCGCTCAAGCTGCTGGCCGAACTCGACGAACGCCAGAGCCAGATCGTGGAGCTTCGCTACTTCGGCGGGCTTTCAATCGAGGAAACGGCGGAGTTCCTGAAGCTCTCGACGGCGACGGTGAAGCGCGACTGGGCCGTGGCCAAGGCGTGGATCCGGCGCGAGATTCTGCGCGGCGCCACGAGCTTTCGCGACGGCGGCGACGGCTCGAAAGAGACACAATAGGAGCGTATGAGCCCCGAGCGCTGGCGTCTGGTGACCTCGCTTTTCGACAAAGCGGCCGGACTTCCCCCGCTTCACCGCGACGCTTTTCTGATCTCCGCGTGCGGCGCGGACGCCGAGCTGCTGGCCGAGGTGCGTTCGCTGCTCGATGTACACACGGAGGACCCCGAGTACCTGGAAGCCAGCGTATGGACACACCATCCAGAGGCGATTGAAGAGGCGATCGAAAGCCAGAACGTCGAGGAGCGGGTGGGCAATTACCGGCTGATCCGGAAGATCGGATCGGGCGGGATGGGCAGCGTGTACCTCGCGGAGCGGGACGACGATGAATTCCGCAAGCAGGTAGCGATCAAGTTCATTCGCGCGAGCGCGATGCGCGAGAGCGCGGTGAAGCGCTTCCGGCGGGAGCGGCAGATTCTGGCGCGGCTCGAGCATCCGGGCATCGCGCGGCTGCTCGACGGCGGCACAACCTCGCGCGGCACGCCGTATTTCATCATGGAGTACGTCGAGGGTAAGCTGCTTCTCGATTACTGCGACGAACAGGGGCTGGGCGTACGTGCGCGCATCGAACTGTTCCTGAAGGTATGCGAGGCGGTGGAATACGCCCACGAACGGCTGATCGTCCACCGGGATCTGAAGGCAAGCAACATCCTGGTCGATAAGACCGGGCAGCCCAAACTGCTCGATTTCGGGATCGCCAAAGTGCTGGAACCGGATGAATCCGGGCAGCTTACGCTGACACAGACCGGGATGCGGCAATTCACGCCCGATTACGCCAGCCCGGAGCAGATTCGCGGCGACCAGGTGACGACGGCGACCGACGTCTACTCCCTGGGCGTACTGCTCTACGAATTGCTGACGGGGCGGCGCCCGCTGCACTTCCAGAGTTACGCGCCGGGCGAGATTCTCAACATCCTGCTCGAAACGCCGCCCGCGCGCCCAAGCGCCGCCGTATCCAGAACCGGGGAGATCGACGGCAAGAAACTGCGTCCGGAACTCGTGGGGTGGAACCGGAGAACGGATGTCAGAAGCCTCGCCCGCGCACTCTCGGGCGATCTCGACAACATCGTGCTGAAGTCGCTCGCGAAGCGTCCCGAGGAGCGGTATGGAACGGCGCTGGCGCTGGCTCTCGATCTGCGAGCGTACCTCGACGGACATATCGTGAGCGCGCAACCGGCGACTCCGAGCTATCGCGTGGCAAAATTTCTGCGGCGCAACGCCTGGCAGGCGGCCGCCGGCGCGGCCCTGGTGGCTCTTCTGACGATTGGCCTGATCGTGACGGCCTGGCAATGGAGGACGGCGCGGGAGGAGCGCATCCGCGCGGAGCTTTTCGCGCGGCAATCCCGAGAGATGGCGGGCTTGCTCATCATCGATCTGCACCAGGCGCTCGTGAAAGTCCCTGGAACGGCCGAGGCGCGCGAACTGCTGCTTAACCGGTCGAGCCGCTTCGTCGATTCACTCGCGGCGGCCTCAAGCGGCGACACGGCTCTGCAACTGGAACTGGCCGAGACCTACAGAAAGATAGGAGTGGCGCGGAGACAGGCGGAGACGGAGAATTTGGGTAACCGCCGCGCGGCGATCGAGAGCCAGGCGAAGGGCCTGGCACTGGCGCGCGCGGCGCTTCAGGATCACGACCATCACGCGCGGGCGGTGGCGGTCACCGTGAAGCTGCTTTCCAACTACCGGGACACGCTTCGCGACGCCGGTGAACTCGAAGCCGCCAAAGCCGCATCGGCGGAGCTTGACGGCATGCGCGCGCGCACGGACGCGGACGCCTCCCACTGATGGAGCCTTGCCGGGGGCGGGCGCGCGACGGCCGCGAGAGCGGGACTAAGTTCACCGGTTTCAGGCTGTTGGAGCCATGAGGTTATGCTATCCTTCGGAAAGACCAACCAGAACCGCGGAGAGGTGGCTGAGCGGTCGAAAGCAGCGGTTTGCTAAACCGTCGTACGGCTACAACTGTACCGCGGGTTCGAATCCCGCCCTCTCCGCCAGTTCCCTTGCGTTACTCTGGAGCCGCTCTGACGACAGCCACCGCGGCATCTCACCGGCTAGGATCGACCTTTGCCGGGAGTCTTCTCACGTATGGCCGCACCTCCAATCGACCGCGGCGAGGCCGTGCCACTCGCTTCGAATCAAGCCCCGCAGCCGTGGTGGCGCATCCACCGGCGTATCTATGATTGGGTTCTGAACTGGGCCGAGAGCCCCTACGGTTCGGCCGCGCTTTTTATTCTTGCGTTCGCGGAATCGAGCTTTTTCCCGGTGCCGCCGGACGTACTGCTGATCGCGCTGGTGCTGGGCTCGCCCCAGACATGGTGGCGCAAGGCCGCGCTCTGCACGGCGGGGAGCGTGGCCGGCGGAGTAGTGGGCTATGTGATCGGCATGTTCCTGATGGATAGCGTGGGTATGAAGATTATCCACTTCTACCACGCGCAGGCCTATTACGAGCAGGTGAAGCTCTGGTATTTGCAATACGACGTGTGGATCGTGTTTGTCGCCGCGTTCACGCCGATCCCCTACAAGGTCTTCACCATC
>CAZXBZ010000089.1:0-10669 GCA_964639135.1 uncultured Solibacteraceae bacterium
CGGGGGAACCGGGCCTCGGGGCTTTTCCGAATCCACCTGTATTTGCCTTTCATGCTGAAACCGCGCTCCTTTGTTTCCGAGATCCGGCCCATGACGGCGCTTGCCGTCCCCGTGGTGATGGCGGAACTCGGATGGATGGGCATGACCGTGGTGGATACCATCATGGTGGGCCGCATCAGCGCGGAAGCGATCGGCGCGGTGAGTTACGGAGCGCTCATCGTCAACGTGCTGGGTTTCTTTTGTCTCGGGCTGCTGCTGGGTCTCGATACGCTCATCAGCCAGGCTTTCGGCGCCCGTGACATGGAGCGCTGCAACCATTGTCTTGTCCAGGGGCTCTGGATCGCGCTCGGTATTACGCCGCTCGCGACGGCCATCGTATTCGCGATTCTCCCTTTAGTGCGCGACTGGGGAGTGGATCCCCGGATTCTGCCCGATGCGATCGCGTACCTGAAGACGCTGGTCTGGAGCATTTTGCCGCTGCTGCTCTACGTGGTTCTTCGCCGCTACCTGCAAAGCATGAATTACGTCGGCATCGTGATGTTCGCGTTGCTCTCCGCGAACCTGGTGAATGTGTTTGTGAACTGGCTGCTGATCTTTGGCCACTGGGGCCTTCCGGCTTTGGGGGTTGAGGGGGCGGGATGGGCGACGTTTTTCTCCCGCGTCTACATGGCCGCCGTGCTGCTGGTGTTTATCGTTTATAAAGAACGGGGAGAATCCACCGGCCTGTTTCGCGCCAGCCGGGTGATCGATGCGCCGCTGATCCGCGCTCTGCTGGCGCTGGGGCTTCCGGTGGCGCTCCAGATCAGCGCGGAATATGGGGTATTCGCCATGGCGACGGCACTGATCGCGCGCATCGACGCCGTTTCGCTGGCCGCGCATCAGATTGTTCTCAACGCGGCGAGCGTGGCCTTCATGGTTCCGCTCGGAGTGAGTTCCGCCGGGGCGGTCCGCGTGGGGCAGGCCGTGGGACGCCGTGACGCCGAAGGCGCGATCGCGGCGGGTTGGACGGCCATCGCGCTCGGCGCGGCGTTCATGTTCTGCTCGAGCGTCATCTTTTTCACCGCCCCGGAGATGATACTCCGCGTGTTTACCACCGACCGCGATATTTTCGCAATCGGCGTGCCGCTGCTGTTTCTGGTGGCGTGCTTTCAGTTTTTCGACGGAATCCAGGTGACGGGGAGCGGGGTGCTACGGGGCATCGGGAACACGAGGACGCCGATGATCGCGAACCTTGTCGGCCACTGGCTGGTGGGGCTGCCGGCGGGCGCCTTCCTTTGCTTCAGCCTCGGCTGGAAAAGCTATGGAATCTGGGCCGGTCTCTCGCTGGGACTTATTTTTGTGGCAATCTTTCTGCTCCTGGCCTGGTACAAGAGCACGCACCGCATCGGCGCAATCATCGAAGCCGCCAGCCGCGATTGACTAGACGGCTTTGTGGCGCTTTTTGATCATTCTCAATTCGTTTTTCTGGCCGGGCACGACATGGTATTTCACCTCGTCCATGATGCGCTGAATGAGCCCCATTCCCAGGCCCCCCGAGGCGCGCTCCTTGATTAGCAGCCGGGGATCCTTGGGAACAATCGAATCGGGGTCGAACCCGTTGCCCTCGTCGATGACATCGATGCGGATTTGCTCATCGTCGATTGCGGCGCGCACGGTGACCTGCTTGCTTGCGTCGTGCCCGTAAGCGTGCTCGATGACGTTGGCGCAGGCTTCGTCCACCGCCACGGCCAGCAGGGCCGCTTCTTCCTCGCCAAGGTCGACGCGTTTGGCGATCTCGTTCACGAAGGCGCGGATGACGGCCAGGTTTTCGCTCGACGACGGTACGTGCAAGGTGAAGGACTGTTCTATGGATTCAGACATGGCTATCGTCCCTCTACGGGCGGCTTCAAATCGCCCCCAAAGCTTTCCACCGCTTCCGCGGCGGTGTCGAAGATCCTAAAGATCTCGTTGAAGCCCAGGATGTCGAAAACCTGCCGCACCTTGGCGATCAGGCCGCCGATGCGGATATCCCCCCCGCTCTCGCGGACTTCCTCGATGAAGCTCATAAAGACGCCGAGGCCCGCGGAGGAGATGTACGTAAGCTCGGCGCCGTCCACGACGATGCGGTTGATTCCAGCCGCGATTCTCGCGTGCAGCGCTCCCTCGAAAGCTGGCGCGGTGTGGGCGTCGAGGAAGCCCTTCAATCGCAGCACCCTGACACCGCTGACCTGTTCTTCCCGTATTTGAAACGATTCCGGCACGTTCATTCTCCTCCAGTTCTTCGTTGTTCCTTCACGCGCATTTCAGTTTCCGCCGTGTTCACGCCATGCCGATATATGGCGCCCGGCGAGCGCTTCCGCGGGCGGCTCAATCGCCACCCGGCCCGCTGACTCGTCTCATCCCGCCTCCCCGGCCGTCCGCTTTCAGCACGAGCACCGTGATGTCGTCGTGGACCTCGGCGCCGGCCTGGAAGCGAAGAATTTCTTCCACCACCATGTCTCGGATTTCAATCGCCGTCCGCTCGCGCCTTGCCGCCACGGCTTCGGCGAAGCGCGCTTCACCGAACTCTTCCCGGTTCAGATTCATGGCCTCGGTCACTCCATCGGAGTACAGCACCGCGACGTCGCCCGGCTGCATTGTCAGCGTGGCCGCGGTAAGTTTCCGGCGGAACAGAGTTGAAGGGGCGAGGCCGAGACCCAGGCCTTTCGATTCCACAAAATGCGCCTCACCCGAAGCTCGCACATGCAGCATGGGAGGATGGCCGGCGCGCAACACTTCCACTTTTCGCGTCTCCGGGTCGATGGCCGCGAGCGACATCGTCACGAAATTTCTGCGCCGCATTACATCGTAGAGTCTCTGGTTCAGTGCCGTGGCGATCTCGAGAAGATCCGCCCGCTCCAAGCGGAGCGCGCTGAGGAGGCCCTTGGTGAGCGTCATGTAGAGCGACGCGGATACGCCCTTGCCGGAGACATCCGCCACGCAACAGGCCCAGCGGCCATCGCGAAGGCGGATGTAATCGTAGAGATCGCCGCTCACGCGCAAGGCGGGGCGGCAGGTTGCCGAAATTTCGAAGCCCTCGACGTAGGGCGGCTGGCTTGGGAGCATCCTTTCCTGCGCCTGCTCGGCAAGCGCGAATTCGCCGAGCATCTGTTCGCGCTGCGTCACGACGTCGCGGCGGCGCTCTTTCTCGAAGAGTTCGAGTTCTTCCTCGGAGAGCTGCTGTTCTTCTTCCCTGGCCGGGTTGCGCATATCTAGCACAAAGGCGATGGCGGCCGTCAGGGAAGCCGCGGTGAGGAACAGGATGCCCCATGTCTGCATGGCGACGTCGCCCGCCGCGCTCAGAAACAGGGCGCGGCTCAGGGGAACGGCGAGCAAGCCCCCGAAGATCGAAGCCAGAACGCCGAAGCGGGTGTAGGAATACACCATCAAAATGCCCCCGGCGAGCAGGGCAATGACAAGCGCCTGCCATGGCAGATCCGCCACGCGCATCGTGCTGGAGGCGGCAGCGCTCAGAAGGACGGCCAGGACGCCCCGCGCCGGACGCCGCTTCATATAGACCTTCAACAAGGGAAGGCAAAAGCCAAACACGAAGAGGATGGCCAGTGCCCCCCGCGAAGCCAGACCGCCGGCGAAGGGCACGAATAGCCCCAGCGCCCGCCGCGTGGTGCTATCGAACAAAACGTCCGGAATGGACGCGACGGCCAGATAAGGCACCGATACCCACAGCACGGCAACCAAGCCCGCCGTCCATACGGCGCGCGTGACGGAGGCCTTCCCCCAGTTGAGGCTGAGAAAATCTTCCACGCCGAGCCAGCGCCGCAAATCGCTTGCGTCGCGCACGGAACGGCCCGCCGCGATCAGGATGGTGGCGGCGGCCACGCTGAGCAATTGCGCCATTACGAAATTGAACAGGAAGGTGGGATGCAGATACCAATCCCGGGGGAGATTGCGCGTTTCAGCCCCCATCAGGAGGTCGAGCAGCAGGAGCGCGCCGGCCGCTACTCCGGCCCTCAATACAAAGTGCCAGGGAAGCCGCCCGCGGAACAGATTGAGCACCGTTAGCACGAAGGCGGAAAGAATCCCCGCCAGGCCGAGGGCGAAGATCACGAAGACTCCGTGCGCGGCCGCGTTGTCGTAGGCGTTCACCTGAGCGCGAAGATTCTCGAGGATGAGGGGCGCCAGCTCAAAGCGCCTCACCGTGCCGTCCCGGACGGCGATGGTCAGTTTCCAGGCAAGCATCGCCATCGGGCTCGGCTTGCTGGTCCACTCGAAGACGATGTCCCGGCCTTCCGCCACCGCATCAGTCGTGAGTTGGAAGCCGAGGTCCGCTGTCATTGCCGCGACCGTAAAATGCCATTGCGAGCGATAGGCGTCGAAAGCAATGGCGCGGGCCCCCGCGATTTCCGCGGCATCCGTTTCGGGCGTCCTGACGCCGCGCTCAGGCTCGTTGCGGATTCCGTGGAAAAAATGAATGGGCGTCCCCGAGGAATCGAGCGCCACGCGGCAGATTTGCTGGTCCGGCCCGTCGAAGGTGAGGGTCACCGAATACGGGTTGCGCAGCCTCCAGTTTGGAGTGACCAGGTTGTGCTCCCAGGCCAGGCGCAGAGCACCGTCGCGAGCGGTGGTACTCGATACGGCCCAATCGCGGACGTCCACGCCGAAATCGGCGGCTACGTTCCTGGCCGTGGTCTCGTAGAACGAGTCGGAGGCGATGGGGCCGTAGCGCGCGAGAGGCTCGATCGAGCCGGCGTGTGAAACCACGAAGCCAAGGCCCGCCGCGGCCAGCGCGAAAACCAGCAGCCATTCGACGGTTCTCACGCCGCGCGCTCCACGCTCTGGGGTTCGGTGCTTACCGCCTGCACGACAATCAGCGTGCGGTCCTCTTCTCCGACCGGCGTCTGCCAGCCCGCGCTGCCGCCCATTGCCGCGTGAGTGAGCTGCAATAGCGTTCGATCCGCGTTATCGGCGGCGACGCGATTCCATTCGCTTCGCAGCCATTCACGAAAGTCGCCGATTCCGGCGCGGACGAGTCCGCGTTCAAATCCGGAACTGAAAATGAGGATGGAGGTTTCCGCCGGCAAGCGGATTACGCCGTGGCGTAGCGTCAGCCGGCGGCCTTCCAGACGCCGCGTGGCGCTCATCTCCGCGGTTGAGCCCTCCCTCACTCTCGCGTCGCCTTCCGCCGAAGGCTTCACCGAGATCAGCCCGGCGAAATTTTCGGTTCGCGAGTAGGCCGCGGACGCACTCTCTCCATCGAAGATGACGAAGCACAGTTCGGGAAACGCGTCGCCCGGCTCGAGCAGCGTCGAAAGATTTTCGAGTAATTCCGAAAGCAATTCCTGCGTGGATCGCGCGGAGCCGACCCGTTCAAGCAGAAAGCCCTTGGTGAATGCGATCACCATGGCGTCGACCAGCCCCCGGCCGGCGCCGCTGATCACCAGAACGCCGAGCGATCGCGGGCCGAGGGGGAAGCAATCGTAGTAATCTCCGCTAACCACGCGCGCGGGCCGGCAGACCGCCGCCATGGAAAAGCCTTCCACACGCGGCAGCGCGGTCAGAGCCAGTTGCGATTGCGCCACCGCGGCGGCGGAGAGCTGCGCGCTCAGGCTTTGGCGCTCGGCCAGCGCCCGCGCATACGAAGGATGCACGTCTTCATCGCTGTATTCGCGGCCATAGCGCAAAAGCAGCAGGCTCAGTACGAGGGTTGCGAGCACCACCGAGTGGATGAAGATCACCGTATGCACGGGCATCAGGGTGAGAATCTGCACGTCGGTGAGCACGGCCAGATACCCGGCAAGCACCCGGCAGATGAAGGCTGTCATCACGTCGAAGTAGAGCACCAGTACGAGCAGGAAAATCGCTTCGGTCCCGAGCGTCAGAGCCGCGCCCGGCAGGGTGACAAAGCCGCCGTGGAGCAGGAAGAGATTCACCAGAACCATGAGCAGCAGAAACGCCCAGGCCGCGCCGCGGAGACGGCGCAGGCGGCTCACGATACTCAGCGGTATCAGCAAGCCGAAGAGCAGGACGAAACCCACACTCAGCGGCAGCAGCAGAAACACCATCAGGGCCGGGAATTGGGCGTGCGCTATCCGGTAGACAAAAAGCAGCGAGGCGGGGTCTTCCACTCCGCCCTCGAACACGAGGTTCGCCACCACCTGCAGAAAGAACAGCCAGGATGCCGCGACGGCGCCCGCCGCGAAGGCGCGCGCGACGTTGCGGGAGAAGGCACGGCCTGTCAGCAACGCATCAAACGACGTCATCGACCCCTTGAACAACTCCCGCACATCTCCCTCGCAGGAGGAGTAGCTTACCCCGGCAAGCAGCGCGGCCACGAGCGTAAAGAGGAACGCGAACGCGAATGCCGCGCGAGGAGCGCCATCGTCGAAGTGGATGTCGGCGACGATGCCCTGGTCGCCGGCGAGAAAGATGAGCCCGGCGCTCAGCATCAGGCAGGCGGCCACCACAACCGCCCTCCCATGGGAAATCTCCTTCTCGATCGAACGCTGGATGTAGCGGACCAGCATGTAGACGATGAGCGCGATGATATAGAACGGGACGAAGCGGAGCAGCGTGTTATAAAGCCGGGCCACGACTCCCACGCGGTCAAAGAAAACTTCGGAGACTTCGGCGTCGATGGATTGGGAGAAGACCGTGCTGCCCGCCACGTCGAAGCGAAGCTTGAAGGAAAGCTCTGGAAGATCGTGGCGAATCGCGGTCCACTCCACGCGGTAGAATCGCCTCCCCTGCGAATCCGTTTGTTCGTAGACCCGCCCTTCGGAGATGTCGTAATCGGCGGACGAGACGGCTTGCGCCATTTCCTTCCGGGCGGCGGCGATCGCGTTCTCCCGTTCACCAAGCTCATCCCCGAACGCGCTGAGCAGCGAAGGGAGCCGGTAGCCGGTAATCGCGCCGCTTGGAGAAATGGTCACCCCGGCGGCGTCGCCGTCTTCCCCGCCGGTCTGAACCTCGATGCCGGCCGGTGAGGTCGGAAGGGCGCGGAGGCGCGGGGTGAACTCTCCCAGCCCCAGGCGGCGGTGGATGTAATCGAGGAAAATACGGTTCTCTTCAAACTTCAGCTTCCAGCCGGTGTCACCGGCCGGCACACCGCGGAGGGCAAGGAAATCGCGGGCAATCTGGATACAGCGTTCCCGGTTTGTTTCGATCGCAAAATCGCGTATCTGGAAGAGATCGAGCTTCCAGCGAACCCCCAACGCCAGGACGAGCGGAGTGAGCGCCAGCAGCAACACGAGGCCCGCCCGGCCGGCCCAATGGCGCCAGATCGCGTTCAGGCGTTCCTGTGGAAACGGCATACTTCGCTGGAATTCCGATCCGAGCCGCCGCGCGGTGAAATGGATCGCCGCTAAGGCTTTCGTTTCAGCACCATCAACGTGATGTCATCGTGCTGCGGCGCGTCTCCCACATGATACTCGATGGCCTGAAAAATGCCTTCCAAAATCGTTTGCGCGCTCTCTTCACGCAGCCGCCGTATCACCTTGCCGAGCCGCTCCACGCCAAATTCCTCGTCTTGGAGATTGAGCGCCTCGGAGACGCCGTCCGTGTAGATGGCGAGTATATCGCCCGGGTGCATTTTAACCGGCGCCTGAACCTGAGTTTCGTAGGGCATCATGCCGAGGGCGAGTCCGGGGCCGTCGAGCATCTCGATTTCGCCGCTCGCGCGCAGCAGGAGCGGGTTATTGTGAGCGCAGTTCACAAAGTCCGCGGCGCCGCTTTCCGGGTCGAGCAGCAGGAGGAACGCGGTGGCGTAGCGGTTGGGCGGCGTATTCGCGTAAATCAGTTTATTGGCTTCGCGCGCCACGGCCTCGATGGTCGGTTCGCGCCCAAGCAGCGCGCGCAGCGTCGCCTGGATGTTGCTCATCAGGATCGCGGAACCGATTCCCTTGCCGGCCACATCGGCGACGAGGTAGAGGATGCGCCGCGATGAACCTTGCTTGAGGCGCATGCCGTCGAAGTAGTCGCCGCCCACCTGGCGCGCCTGCCGGTTGCGGGCGGCTACTTCCCAGCCGTCGTCCACGGGCATTGATTTCGGGAACAGATCCTCCTGGATGCTCGCGGCCAGATCGAGTTCCTTTTCGATCTCTCGCGCCACCAGCGCTTCCTTGAGAAACCAGGCGTTCTCCAGCGAACCGGCCGCCCTGCTGGCCATGGTGAGCCCGAACTCGAGATCCTCCCGCTTGTAGCGTTTCTTGTTGAGGCGCAGCCCGCACAAAATGAGTCCGATCATTTGCTCGCTCGACCGGAGCGGAATGAGCATCGATCCGGGCGGGACGCCAAGGCCGCGCAGCCATTCCAGTTCGCCACTTGACGGCCCGAGGAGAATGGCCTCGGTGAGGTCTTTGTAGCGGGTGGCGAGCGCCTCCATTTGCGCGAAGGTGAACCCGCGCGCGCGGAAGACGTGAGCCTGGCCCTCGCGCCAGGCATGCACCGCGTAACGCGAAATCGCCCAGCGGCCCGCGAAGGTGAGCGCGAGCATCTGCACCACCTCTTCCGCGTCGAGCGTGGCGCTGAGGCCACGCCCGAAATCGAGCAGCGCCCGCAACTCCTGCAGCCGCTGGTTCATCCGCTCATTGAGGCGCTTCGATTCCTCGTGAGAGAGCGCGCTGGCGATGGCCGTGGCGCCGAAGCCCAGCAGGATCCGCAATCCGGGCAGTTCCGTGGCTTCAAAATCCCGGGTGCCAACCGGTCCAAGTGCGATGATCCCCGTGCTTTCACCGGCCGCGCCAATCGGCAGAATGGTTTCGAGACCGTGCGCGCGGAGCAGGTCGGGGGTTACGCGCATCCCCGGCTTGAGGTCGGGCACGCCTCTCGATACGACCGCTTCCAGATGGCCGGAGGCGGCGCGCACCGCGCCGATGCCCTTTGTTGAAAGCGCGCGCGCCTGAACGACCCGCAGCAGGTGAAGCAGAATTCCTTCCACCGAGGGAGCGGTGTTCAGTACTTCCACGCTCTCGAGCAGATCTTCGAGCTGCAATTTATCGAGCGTGGATCTGGCGGCCATTGGAGGTGGTTCCGGGCGGCGCTTCGCGCCGTCTCCAGATCTCCCATTCTCTCCGATTCGTGTCTCCAGTGGAGGCGCTCTTCACGCAATCTTGGTTTCAGATTTGGAGAAGATAGTGGATGTGATCTGGGTTCTCTGGGCAGTTCTTGTTCCTCTCGCCGCGGCATTGGCTTTGTTGCTTGGCGGCATGCTCTGCGAAATCGCCGGGGAGTGGGCCGACCGCCGCCGCTTTCCGCCGCCGGGCCGCTTCGTGACGGTGGATGGGCAGAAGCTGCACTATGTGGAAACCGCGCCCGACGGTTTCGGCCCCGAGACGCCCACGATTTTGCTCGAAGCGGGCATCAGCGCCAGCAGCCTTACCTGGAGCAGCCTGATTCCGCGGCTGGCCGGCCACGCCCGGGTGATTGCGTACGACCGGGGAGGCCTGGCGTGGAGCGGGCCGGCCGTGGACGCGCGCCTTGCCGGGCGCATGGTGCTGGAGCTGAACGGGCTGCTCGACGCCGCTCATGTGCAAGGCCCCCTGATCCTGGTGGGGCATTCCTTTGGTGGGCTGCTTTGCCTGATGTACGCCGCGAAGCACCGGGAACGGGTTTCCGGCATCGTTCTCATAGACCCCATTCCCCGTTGCGATTGGCTTCCGCTTCGTCCGAACCAGGCGGCGCGTCTTCGCCACGGCGTGCGCCTGTCGCTGCGGGGGGCGCTTCTCGCAAAACTGGGAGTCGTGCGGCTCAGCCTGGCTTTGCTGGTTCACGGAGCCCGGCTGCTCCCGAAAGCCGTCGGCAGAGCCGCGAGCGGGGGCGCCAACCCCGCGATGGAGCGCTGGATCGGGCAGGTGAAGAAAATGCCGGCGGAGACATGGCCCGCGGTGCGCGCCCATTGGAGCGTGCCGAAAACCTATTTTTCGATGGCTTCGCATCTGAAGAATCTGCCCGAGAGCGTCTCGCAATACGATCCGGAGGATTATCCGGCGTACGTTCCACTGACGATTTTGAGCGCGGAGTCGGCTGGTCCATACGCGGTGGCGGAGCATTACGCGGACGCGGAGCGGTCGCTGGTGGGTGAGCACCGGGTAGTTCCCGAAAGCGGCCACTGGATTCATCTCGATCAGCCGGATGCCGTGGTGGACGCTATCCTCCGGCTGGTGGATTTCGTCGAATCCCTGGACCGGCCGGCTTGAACGGACCGTCCGGGCTCACCTCCGCGCCGGCGATTGTTACCTGTTTCCGCGTTACCGCATCTACACTAAGGAACATGGAGTACCTGGTAATTGTCCTGATCGTGGTTGCGATTTTGGCTTTTCGCCACTTCACCGGCGGTGGCTGAGCGATCCAGAGACCCGGCGGTTCGCCGGGAACCGGGAGCTCGAACGCCGATGATGAGAAACAGTGAGACGCCGTTCCCCGGTCGAATCAACGGGTGACGCCGAACGCCGGATCACGGGCGGGAGGCGGCGCGCCGGGTTCGCGGCGATTGCCCCGCGGCGCGCTGTAATAACCGGCACAATCGGCGGGGCCTCACCGTAAGATAGAGGCAGAAGATGAAAGATGCGCTCTATCGGCTTGCTTCGCGCGTCCTCGTGGTGGACGATGAGCGGCATATTGCGCGTTTTCTGCAGTTTCTCCTGAACAAAGAGGGATATCAGACCGCCGTGGCCTTCGACGGTGAGACGGCCCT
>CAZXBZ010000090.1:0-10652 GCA_964639135.1 uncultured Solibacteraceae bacterium
AGCAGAAGCTGCTATACCTGCCGGCGGCGCACACGGATTTTATTTATGCCGTGATCGGCGAGGAACTGGGCTTGGCCGGCTGTATATTCACTCTTCTTTTATTTCTGGGAGTTGCCTGGCGCGGGATTCGCATTTTTCTCAGGACGGATGATCTGTTCGGCAAGTATCTGGCGCTTGGCATCACCGTAATGTTCGTATTCCAGGCGTTGATGAATATGAGCGTTGTACTCGGCATCGCGCCGACGAAGGGCATCCCGCTGCCGATGATCAGCTACGGCGGCAGTTCATTGCTGACGTCGATGCTGTGTTTTGGGTTGTTGTTGAGCGTAAGCGAGCGCACTAGCTAGTTGAGCGTAAGCGAACGCACGAGCTAGCAGAGCGTAAGCGAACGTGCGAGTTAGCTGAGAGTGAGCGAACCGGCGAGCCATCAGGCCGCGGGTAAGTGAAGAAGTGAATCGAGCGCCAGCGCGCGACGTAATGAAGCAGTGCGTCATGGGAATGCGCACGCTGGGGTTGAAAGGCGGTTTTCACCAAAGCATCCATGTCTTACCGCGTTTTATTCGCCGGAGGAGGAACGGGAGGCCATGTCCTGCCCGCGCTGGCCGTGGCCGAGGAAATGCGGCGTCGCGGTCATGAGGCGCTGTTCCTGGGCGTGGAACGCGGGATGGAGGCCCGCCTTGTGCCAAAACACGGTTTTCCCATCCGCTATCTGCGGGTGCGCGGATTGAACCGCGTCGGTCTGGTGAACGCCGTGCGCAGTATCGCGCTGCTGCCCGGATCCGTGATGTCCGCCGCAAACGAAATTCGAGCCTTCCAACCGCACGTTATTTTCAGCATGGGTGGCTATGTGTCCGGGCCGGTCATGGCCGCGGGGCGGCTGAGCGGTACACCGATGGTTATCATGGAGCCGAACGCCTGTCCGGGCCTTACCGCCCGATGGACGGCCCGTATCGTGCGCAAGGCGCTTGTGAATTTCGAGGAGACCATCGGCTGCTTTCCGGCTGGTGTCGCCCGGCTCACCGGGCTGCCCGTGCGAGAGGCGTTTTTCGAGATCCCGCGGCGCGCGCCGTCCCCTCCGTATACGCTCTTCGTCACCGGGGGCAGCCAGGGTTCCGCGGCGCTGAACGCCGCGATGCGCGAAGCGTGGCCGTATTTCGCGAGTGCCGGAATTCCCGTGCGCATTCTGCACCAGGCGGGCCAGCCGCATGCCGGCTCCGTCGCCGCGGAATTCGCCTCCGCGGGGCTTGAGGGGGAGGTCTTTTCGTTCATCGATGATATGCCCGCGATGTTCGCCCAGGCGGATCTGATCGTTGGCCGTTCCGGCGCGGGCGCGGTCGCCGAACTGGCCGCGGCGCGTAAGCCGTCCATTCTCGTGCCGTTTCCGCGAGCGGCCGACCAGCATCAACTGAAGAACGCACAAGTTTTGGCGAATGCCGGCGCAGCCATCCTTCTCGAGGAAAGTACGCTCAGCGGGGAGCGGCTTGCGAGGGAAGTGCTGCGTCTGTTTGAGGATGCGGCCGCGCTCGAGGCGATGGGCGGCAGGGCGGGCGCGTTTGCCCGTAGCGCCGCCGCCCGTAGCGCCGCCGATATCCTGGAAGAGGAGGCGATGGCGTCATAGCGGCGCTGGCGGGCGCGGATGCGCAAGCCTTGCAAAAATGGAATTCGAGAGGCGGCGGTTCAGCATGTTTTTCAAACCGCAACATATTCATTTCGTCGGCATCGGTGGCATAGGCATGAGCGGCATCGCGGAAGTGCTGCTGAATCTCGGCTACCAGATTTCCGGCTCCGACCTTCGCTCCAGCCCGATCACGGAACGGTTGGAGCGCCTCGGCGCCACGGTTTACCCCGGACATGCCGCGGCGAATGTCGAGGGGGCGAAGGTTCTTGTTACCTCCTCGGCCGTGGCTTCCTCAAATCCCGAGGTGCGGGAGGCACGCGCCACCGGAATTCCGGTGATTCCGCGCGGCGAACTGCTGGCGGAGCTGATGCGTTTGAAGTTCGGCGTGGCGGTGGCGTGAAGCCATGGCAAAACCACCACCACCACGATGGTGGCTTCGGTGCTCAGCCAGGCTCAGCTAGACCCCACGGTAGTGGTCGGCGGCCGCGTGAGAACCTTCGGCGGTTCGAATGCGCGCGTCGGCAAAAGCGATTTTCTGGTCGTGGAATCCGACGAGAGCGACCGGTCTTTCCTCAAGCTCTCGCCCAGTGTGGCGATTGTCACGAACATCGATCTGGAGCACCTCGACCATTACGGATCTCTCGACGAGATTCGTGACGCATTCGTCGAATTCATCAATAAGGTTCCGTTTTATGGCGTCGCGATTCTGTGCCTTGACGACGCGAACATCCAGCAGGTTCTGCCGCGCATCGAGCGGCGCGTCCTGACCTATGGCGCGAGCGCTCAGGCCGATTTGCGCATTTCGAACTGGGAACTCATGGGTATGGGGAGTGTGTTTCGCCTGGAGTTTCGCGGCCGCGATCTCGGCGAGTTCCGCCTGCACGTGCCCGGCTTTCACAACGTGCTCAATGCCACGGCGGCCGTGGCGTCCGCGCTGGAGCTCGAGGTGGAGACGATCCATATCCGGCAGGGCATCGAGGCGTACGAGGGCGTGGAACGCCGGTTGCAGCCGAAGGGGAATGTGCATGGAATTTCGGTAATCGACGATTATGCCCATCACCCCACGGAAATCCGGGCGACTCTTGAAGCTTTGCGCGTGACGCAATTCGACCGGATTCACGTGCTGTTTCAGCCCCATCGCTACTCGAGAACGCGCGAACTGCTCGACGATTTCGCTAGCTGCTTTAACCTGGCTCATACGGTGTGCGTGGTCCCCATTTACGCGGCGTCCGAGGAGCCTCTGCCCGGTGTTTCGTCGGAGCGCCTTGTGGAACGCATGCGCGAGTTCGGGAACCGGGGCGCTCAATATGCGCCGTCTCTCGACGCGGGAGCGGCGTCTCTTTGCGCGGTTGCGGAACGCGGCGACGTGGTTGTGACCATGGGAGCGGGTAATATAAGCCAGGCCAGTGAACTGATCCTCAACCTGCTCGAGCGCGCGCATGCGCTCAGGCCCGGGGGGGATTCGTCATCGGAGTCCGTTGCGACGGCGGAGTGAGGCTTTGCCTCGCCGCGGTGTGTGGCCGGATGATCGCGCTTTGCGGCGGCGGGGCAAACGGGTGACGATAGAACAATTGGGAGGAGTTATGTTCCGGATGACCGCGGTCCGGCACGAAGCTCCGCCCGCGTCTCTGTCCGTTGATGGAGCGGACGAGAAGGGGAGTAATGGCTAGAAGCCGCGAGAGCCGAACCTTGGAATTCGAAGACGAGTATCTTCCAGAACCGGAAGCAAAACCCCGTCGCTCCAGAAGCACGCCAAGGCTGAATTCCGGAAACCACGGGCGAAGGCGTCTGCTCTTCGCGATGGTTTTCCTTTTCTTTCTAATTATCTTTATCGCGGCCGTCGCGCTTGCTTATCAGGTGAACACCTTTCTCGCCTCGGACCCCCGCTTCACCCTGGGGCAATTTTCAAAGGACGGACTTGTGCTGGCCGGCGGCCCGATTGAGCTGGCGGGGGCGGAGCATGTGCCTCAGCGGGAGTTGCTCGCGGCGTTCGAGCCCGACGTGGGCCGCAGCTTGTACCTCCTTCCGCTCGCGGCGCGCCGGGAGCAATTGCTCGGCATAGACTGGGTGGAAGACGCCAGCATCTCGCGGCTCTGGCCGGATCGCCTTCGTGTAGTGGTGAAGGAGCGGAAGCCGGTCGCCCTGGCCGCCATGTCGAGCGGACGCCGGGGCGATGCCTACCAGATGATGCTGGTCGATTCCCATGGCGTGCTGATTCGCCGCCCGCGCCAGGCGCAATTCGATCTTCCGGTGGTCTTCGGGCTGTCGCCCAATCAGCCGATCGAGTACCGCGAGGCGCGAGTGAAGCTGGTCGCCGAGGTGCAGGAAGCCCTGGCCCGGGATGGCATCCGCTTCAGTGAAGTCGATGTCGCCGATAACGCGAATCTGCGCATCAGCTTCGCGTACGAAGGCAAGAATATCAGCCTGATTCTCGGGCGGGAGAGATATCTCGAGCGCGTGAGAATATTCCTGGAGCGAGCGCCGGAGTTTCTGAAGGCAAACCCGCTGGTCAACCTTTTTGATATGCGCGAGGAAAACGAGATCCTCGGCTCCAGGGAGGGGCTGAACGGTGGCTGAGAAGCGGAATGCGGTGGTCGGAATCGATCTGGGCAGTGGCCACCTGCGCGGTTTCGCGGCGGTGATGGAGGGGAACTCGCTCCGGTATCTTGGCAGCGCGTCGGTGCCTTCTTCCGGCTGGACCAAGGGCCGGGTTTCGGATCCGAACGCGCTGCAGTCGGCCATCCGCGCGCTGGTTTCGGAGACGGAGGCCAAAGCTGGAATCGCGATCGACTCCGCGGTTCTTGGCGTGGGCGGCCCCACCGTGCGGAGCTTCAACTTGCGCGGTATCCACGAGCTGGGGACGCGGCGGGAGATCGATCAGATCGAGGTGAACCGGGCCATCGAGAAAGCGCGGCGTCTGCAATCCCTCGAAGACCAGATGATTCTCCAGATCTTTCCTCAATACTTTCTGGTGGATGAAGACGCGGAGTATCGTGACCCGAGAGGCATCCCAGGCAGCATCCTGGAGGCTCATGTCCACGTTATCACCACCTCGGCGAGCGACCACGCAAACCTGATCGGTCTCTGCAATCAGGCGCACATCGGGATTGAAGACACCGTTTTTGAGCCGGTAGCCACCGCGCTCGCCAGCATCCTGCCCGAAGACCGCAACGATGGCGTCGCGCTGATCGATATCGGGCAGCACAATACCGAGGTCATCGTCTATTGGAAAGAAACCCTTATGCACAGCTTCTCGCTGGCGATTTCGGCGGAACACTTCACGCGCGATGTCGCGCGCGGTCTGCAGGTATCAACGTCCGACGCCGAGCGGATGAAGATCGAGTATGGCTGCGCGCTCCAGGGGCTTACGGCCGACAACAGCCTGATCGAACTGCCTCCGGCTCACGGCCAGGAGCACCGGGAGCGGGAGCGCCGCTTTTTGAATTACGTGTTACAGGAGCGCGGCAGGGAACTCATGGAAATGGTCGGCCGTGAACTGGCCGGCGTGGGAATGGAAGGCCATCTGGGGACCGGCGTCGTGATCGCCGGAGGAGGGGCCTTGCTCCCCGGAATCTGCGATCTCGCCGAACAGGTTCTGAACTGCCAGGCGCGGCTTGCCCTGCCGATCGGCGTGCGCGATCTGCCGGATTCCGTCAATCAGGCGTCCTGGAGCACCGCTGTCGGTTTGGCGATGTATGCCGCGCGGCTGCGCGTGCAGGAAAGTAGTCTGCGGGAGCATGAAGGGCTGATTGGCCGGTTCTTCCGCTAAACTTGAACGATCCGCGAGTGCAATGAGGTCTTGAATACGCGGTGCAATCATGAAATCGTAAGAGGAACGCCGCACTGGAGAAGCCCATGGATAGCGCTTTCGATAACCTGAAATTCGAGATTCAGGACGAATCACATACGCCCACCCGCATCAAGGTCATCGGCATTGGTGGCGCCGGCTCCAACGCGGTCTCGCGCATGGTGGAGCAGGGGCCGGAAGGTGTCGAATACTACATTTTGAATACCGATCATCGCGCCCTGGATGCGTCGCCGGTCGCCAATAAGCACCTGCTGGGTGCGAAAACGGACGGCGGACGGGGCACCGGAGCCAATCCCGCCGTCGGACGGCAATCCGCGCTCGACGACACGGAAATGATCCTTGAGATTCTGGACGGCGCGGATCTTGTGATTCTCGCGGTGGGCCTGGGTGGCGGCACCGGGACGGGGGCCGCGCCGGTAATTGCCTCGCTCGCGCGCGAAATGAACGCGCTCACCATCGGCATCGTTACGAAACCATTCACTTTCGAAGGCCCGCGGAAGATCGAGGTCGCCAGTAAAGGCCTCGAAGAGCTCTCGCAAGTGCTTGATAACGTTCTTATTGTGCCGAATGATCGGCTCCTCGAAATTCTGCCGCGCGGCACCAAGCTCACGGACGCCATGCGAATGGTGGATGAGGTGCTGGCGCAAGCGGTAAACGGCATCGGTGACATCGTGCTCCGTCCGGGCATCATCAATCGCGATTTCTCCGATGTAAAAGCCACCCTCTCCGGCATGGGAACGGTGCGTCTTGGCAGCGCCACGGCGGCCGGCGCCGATGGGGTGGTGGACGCGGCCCGCCGCGCCATCGAGTGCCCCATGCTCGACGCCCACGGCATCGCGGGGGCGCGCGTTGTGCTGCTGCACGTGATGGGCAGCCAAAGCCTGGAACTCCACGACGTTTACGATGCCACGGAGTTCATTCGGGGAGCCGCGGGCAACCCGGATCTGCACGTGAATCTCGGCATCAGCCTGGACGATGCTTTTGGCGACAAGGTGAAGGTTACCGTGATTGCCACGTCGTTCGACGAAGCGATTGCCGCGGCTTCGCGGGAGGCGGAATCCTCGAGAAAGGCGCGGGCTCAGCATCCGCCGGATCGGGTGGCCGCGGCGCTCGGCGGCTCCGCCAGCGCGCCAGTGCCGGTCCCCGTCCCCGCCGCGGCGCGCTCCATCACCGTCAACTCCGTGGAGGAGGCCGCCGCGGTGTTTGGCTCCGCGCCGGCCGTTGCTTCCGGAGCAGCGGACCATCCCCACCCATCTCGTAAACCGGTGGAAGTTTCGATTGACGAAACGCGGGAGACTCCCACCGCCGAGATGATTGAGAATGCGCCGGAGCTGGATTATCGTTTCACCGCTCCGGATCTCCATGACCAGGCAGCGGCGCACGGCGACGTGGACGCGGAGCCTCCATACGAAGAGCCGGTGGCGGAGAGCGGTGAGGAGCCCGATCCGAATCTGTTCGATCTCGACGATCTCGACACCCCGGCTTACCTGCGCCAGAGCGGCAATCCGCTCCGCTGATCGCAACGCCGGAACTAAAATGCCGTGCCGGGTAAGGCGCGTATCGCCAGTCTCGCTTGGAAGGCGAGGCGTCCGTTGAGTTAAGCCGCCCGCGTTACCGGGACGTTCCTACTGGAACGCGCTCCCGCGCTCTGGTATCTTGGTAACGCTGCATTCGTTTCCGCGTTGCCTCCAGGCAGCGATTGTGTGTCTCACCCCTAGATCGTGAAAGGACTTCGCCCATGAGTTCATCCCAGGGAAAAGGCAAGCATAATCAAGCCGACAGCGGAGTCTCCCGCCGTGGCTTTTTAGAGATAACCGGCGCGGGGAGCGCCGCCGCCACCGTCGTCCTCAATCAGTCGGCCAGTGCGCGGGGTAGCGCCGCGGCGTCGGCCGGTCCCGGCCGCGTTGGAATCACGCTGAATGTCAATGGCAAGGATTGGGAGGCCAGTGTCGAGCCGCGGGAAACCTTGCTCGATACGCTGCGCGGCCAGCTTGACCATACGGGCGCCAAACGCGTTTGCGACCGCGGCACATGCGGCGCTTGCACGGTAATGATGGATGGCCTCAGTGTCTACTCCTGCAGCGTCCTCGCGATCGACGCGCAGGACCGTAAAATCGAGACAGTGGAGGGCCTCACGGCCGATCTGAAGAACGATGTGCTGGTGAATGCCTTCGTCGAGCATGACGCGCAGCAGTGCGGATATTGCACGCCTGGGTTCATGGTGGCCGCAAAAATGATCCTTAAGGAAACGCCGAAGCCGACCTTCGAGGAAGTGAAGGCGGGCCTTTCCGGCAACCTGTGCCGGTGTGGCACCTATGTAGGCCTGCGCCATGCCGTGGTGGAGGCCGGGCGAAGGGGGAGGGCCTGAGCGATGGCGGACTACAAATGGCCCGCGATGGCGGAGCGAACCTGGATCGGCAAGCGGCTCAGCCGGCTGGACGGACCCCAGAAATCGGGCGGCCGCGCGAAATATGCTTCGGATATGAACCCCGCGCAACTGCTGTACGGGGCGATTTTGACCAGTCCGTACGCTCACGCTCGCATCAATTCCATCGATACCTCGGCGGCTAAATCTTCCCCTGGCGTGACCGCCGTCCTCACCATTGAGGATGCCGGCAAGGAAATCCAGTGGGAAGGAACAATCATCGCGGCCGTCGCCGCGGAAACCGAATCGCAGGCGCGCGACGCGGCTCGCAAGATCAAGGTGGATTGGCAAGTACTGCCGCACCTGGTACGCGACGACAGTCTCGCCAGGGCGGGCAGCCGGGCCAAGCCGGCCGGCGAGAAAATCCAGGGAGATCCGGACGCGGCCCGTTCAAGCGCCGCGATTCAGGTATCCGGCGAGTATGGATTGCCGGTGCTCACCCACTGCTGCCTGGAGCCGCACGGACAGGTGATTCAGTGGAAGGGCGACGAGATCACCTCCTGGTGCTCCACGCAGGGAGTTTCAACGTACGCCGGAGATCTCGGCGGACAGATCGACATGCCGGCGACGGCCATCAAAGTGCATCAGGATCACATCGGCGGCGCTTTTGGCAGTAAGTTTCAGAGCGATCAATGGGGCGCTTTCTGCGCGCGGCTATCCAAGGAATCCGGCGGCCGGCCGGTGAAGTTCGTGCTGGACCGGCATGTCGAACTGATGATCGCGGGCAACCGGCCCTCTCATTACGCAAAGATCTCCCTCGGGGCGGATAAGGCGGGCAAGATCACTCTATGGGAATCCGATAGCTGGAGCAGCGGGGGGCTGGCCGGGGGGAATATCCCGCCGATTCCCTATATCTTTACGAGAATCCCGAATCAGCGTTTGAACCACTACGCTGTTTCCACGAACAACGGTCCGCAACGCGCCTGGCGCGCGCCAAACCATCCGCAGGCTTCCTATCTTACCTGCGCCGCGATCGACGATCTCGCCGCGAAGATGGGCAAGAGCCCCCTCGATGTTTTTCTCGCAAACGTCGATCTTACGACGCGCGCGAGCACTTATGAGCGCCAACTGAAGAAAGCGGCCAGGCTGATCGATTGGCAATCCAACTGGAAGGGCCGGGGCAAGAACCGCCAAGGCCATATCGCCCATGGGCTCGGCATCGGCGTGGCCACCTGGGGCGGCGCGGGCCACGATAGTCGCGCGCGAGTTCGCATTCATCCGGATGGCACGGTGGAAGTAGAGTGCGGCACGCAGGATCTGGGCACGGGGACGCGCACGATTATGACGCAAGTGGCGGCCGAGACCCTCGGACTGCCCATGGATGCGGTTGTAGTGAAGATCGGGGACGGTTCGTATCCTCCTTCGGGCGCCTCGGGCGGCTCCACCACCGCTGGAGGGGTGAGTTCTTCCACGCGCATCGCGGCCACCGATGCCCTCAATCAAATCTTTGAGCAGCTTTCGAGCAGCTTCGATGGGGCGCCCGCGGCCAGCCTTGAAGCGAAAAGCGGGCGGATCCAGGTGCAGGGCGACCCGTCGAAAGGGATGAGCTGGCGCGAGGCCTGCCGCAAGCTTGCCTCACCCGTCGAGGCCCTCGGCTTCAACAACCCACGCAATCCCCGCGGCCTGAATACCGGCGGCGCGGCCGGCGTCCAGATGGCTCATGTCGCCGTGGATACGGAAACCGGCGTGGTTGCCTTGAAGAAGATTGTCGCCGTGCAGGATTGCGGATTGATCCTCAATCCCAAGACCGCCGAGAGCCAGATTTACGGAGCCATGATCATGAGCGTCTGCGGCGCGTTGTACGAAGAGCGCGTTGTCGATGAATTTACCGGCCGCATGCTGAATGCCGATATGGAGTTTTACAAACTCGCGGGTGCGCCGGATATCGGCGAGATGGTGGTTGAGTTGGAGATTGACGAAGAGAACGATTCCCGCGGAGTGATCGGTCTCGGGGAACCGCCCGTGATCAGCGGCATCGCGGCGATCGCGAACGGCGTCGCCAACGCGATCGGCGTGCGGGTTCCCATGGCGCCCTTGACTCCCCGCCGCGTACTCGACGCGATGAGCGGGAGCGGAAATGGGAGGATCAGCTAATGGAAGCCTTCTCTTATGCCAATCCCAAGTCGCTTGGCGAGGCGCTGGCCTCCCTGGGCGAGAGCTGGGAAGATGCCGCCATTCTGGCCGGCGGGACGGACCTCATCACGCTGATGAAGCAGTACGTGTACTCTCCGGCCAGGGTCGTCAATATCAAGGGCCTCAAGGAACTGAAGGGTATCGAGCGCACCGGCGACGGAGGTTTCCGCATCGGGGCCGCCGTCACCCTTGACGAGTTACTGAAGAATCGTGTGCTCGGAGACGAGTATCCGGTGCTGTCAATGGCGGCCAAGGGCGTCGCCAGCCCCCAAATGCGGCATATGGGCACGGTTGGGGGGGATCTCTGCCAGCGCCCTCGCTGCTGGTATTACCGCAACGGTTTCGGCCTGCTGGCGCTGAAGGACGGCAAGAGCCTGGTGGATGGCGGACAGAACGAGTTTCATGCCATCTTCCCCAAAGGCGTGGCGAAGTTCGTCAGCGCCTCCAGTTTTGGCCCGGCGCTGATCACCCTGGGCGCCAAGGTGAAGATCGCCTCCTCAACGGGGGAGCGCGAAGTGGCCGTGGCGGAGTTTTTCAAGGCTCCGGCATCGGAAACAGACCGTGAGATCGATCTGCATCCGAATGAGATCATCACCGCGATCCTCGTTCCGGCCGCCAAGGGCGCCAAGAACGCCACCTACGAGGTGCGCAACCGGGAAGGTTTGGAC
>CAZXBZ010000091.1:0-10637 GCA_964639135.1 uncultured Solibacteraceae bacterium
AACAGGCCATCATCAGCACCAAGGATGGCCAGGCCGCGGTGAAGGAACTGCAAGACCGGTTCAACCCCAAGCAGAAGCAACTGCAGGATAAGCAGACCGAGATTCAGCAGCTTCAGCAGCAATTGCAGCGGGGAGCCAACACCTTGAGCCAGGACGCGCTCGCGAAGCTTCGCCAGGACATCGACGATAAGCAGCGCGATCTGCAACGCTCCGGCGAAGACGCCCAGTTGGAATTCAACCAGGCGCAACAGAGCACCTTCGCCAGCATCAGCGAGAAAATGCAAGCGGTAATCGACAAGTACGCCAAGGAGAACGGCTACGTTCTGATTATCGACGTCAGCTCTCCGCAATCGGGCGTACTGTATGCGTCGAACAGCATCGATATCACGGCGCACGTCATTAGCACGTTCGACGCGGACAGTTCGACGGCCGCCGCCGCAAAGCCCGCTCCCGCGGCAAAACCGGCGGCCCCGGCAAAACCGTAGCGTCCGGGCTCTATGAATCTTCCAAGGCGCCGCCATCTGGCGGCGCTTTTTCTTTTTGGCCCTTCCGCTCTTCCATGGCCTCGTGAACCCTTTGACGGAACCGCCCTTTCATCGCGGCCGCCAGAGAGACGGCGTCATCTCCATAGCGATCCCGCAGCAGGTCCGCCGCTTTCAGTGCCTGCTTCCAGCGTTCGCTGCTTTCACCGGCCAGCAGTTCAAGCTGGCCCTCCCGGTGGTCGAGCGACGACGACTGCAACCCGATCAGACGGACCTTCCCTCCCGGTTTCCAATTCGCACGAAACAACCCACGCGCCGCCTCGAACAGTTCCGTATCGAGTTGCGTGCGATGCGTCAGCGTGACGGCTCTGGTGATGGTCTCAAACGCCGAATCGCGCAACTTCAGTTGCACCGTCCGCGCGTGGAGGCCCTGTTCCCGCAGCCGCCGGCCCACCATTTGGGCCAGCATGGCGAGAACCGCCTCTATCGTATCCTGGCTGGAGGCATCCACATCGAACGTGTGTTCGTGGCTGATCGATTTCGGGGCCTCCTCGACGCCCACGTCCCGGTCGAACCAGGCGCCGGAATCACTTCCCCGCGCTTTTCCAGCGAGAGCAAGACCCCATTTGCCAAAGCGCCGCTCCAGCACCCGCTCGTCGATCGCCGCGAGATCTCTCACGCGATGGACGCCCAGGCTGGCCAGTCTCTCTCGCATCACCTTACCCACTCCGGGGATTTTTCCGACCGCGAGGGGCGCGAGGCAGGCCGCCTCCATGCCGGGCAGCACCTCGAACACGCCATTCGGCTTCGCGACGCCGGACCCTATCTTCGCGATCAACCGCGAGGTTCCGATTCCGATGGAGCAGTTCAGGCCGGTCTCCGCCTTCATGCGTTCATGCAGCAGGTGCGCGGCCGCGAACGGCGGGCCGTAGAGCCGCTCCGTCCCGCTCAGGTCGAGGTAGGCTTCGTCGATGGAGGCCATTTCCACCTTGGGTGAAAACGCCCGCAAGACGGTTTTCACCCGCGCGGAATACTTGGCGTAGCGGTCTCTGTGTCCGTCGAGAAAGATCGCTTGCGGACATTTCTGGTACGCGGTGCGAAGGGGCATGGCCGAGTGCACGCCGAATTTGCGTGCCGCATAGGAGGCGGCCGCCACCACGCCCCGTTCGTGCGCCTGGCCGCCCACCACCACGGGCTTGCCCCGAAGCGACGGGTCGTAGAGCTCCTCCACGGAGACGAAGAAGGCATCCATATCGACGTGGAAAATCACGCGTCGCGCCGGTTGCCGGGCTGGCTGCGCGTTCAGCATCTCACCGGGAGTTCCCTTACCCGCTCATTCTAGCCGTGGCGAATCATCAGCACGTCGCCATCCTGGACGATATAATCCTTCCCTTCGAGGCGCATCAGCGCCGTGCCGCGCAAACCGCTCCAGCCGCCGCGCTCCACCAGATCCTTCCAATTCGCCACTTCCGCCCGGATGAACTTTTTTTCCAGGTCCGAATGGATTTCTCCGGCGGCGTTTACCGCCCTGCACTGAATCGGAATCGTCCAGGCGCGAACCTCGGGCTCGCCCGCCGTCAGAAAGCTCATCCGCCCCAGAAGCTTGTAGCTGGCGCTCACCATGCGCGAGAGGCCGCTTTCGGCGAGGCCGTAAGTTTCCATGAACTCCTTCGCGTCTTCCGGCTCCATCTGGGTCAGTTCGGCTTCCACTTTTCCGCAGACTCCGGTAACCGCGGCGTTCTTTCTGCCGGGCAGAATCTTCTCCGCGTATTCCCGCTCAATATCGGCAAGCCGCGGCGCCTCTTCCTCGCCTACATTCAGCACATAGAGGATCGGTTTCTGGGAAAGGAACATGAATCCCCGGATCAGCTTCTCCTCTTCCGCGTCAATCTCCACTTCCCGCAGCGGCTGGTTGTTCTCAAGAGCCGTCTTGAAGCGCGCCAAGACCTCGAATTCCTTATCGAGCTTGGGGTCCTTGATCTTCTTGCGGTCCTTATCAAGCCGCTCCAGGCGCTTTTCCACCTGCACGAGATCGCTCAGAATCAGTTCGCTCTCGACATCCTCAAGGTCCCGCATCGGATCCACCGATCCTTTTTCATGCGGGACAATATCGCTCTCAAAGACTCGCAGGACGTGAGCGAAGGCATCGGCAAAACGAAGGCTCGCGAGATAACCGGCTTCACGGAGAGCTTCCTTCGAAATCGAGGGCACATCGAGAAATTCGATGGTCGCGTGCGTGACCTTTTCCGGATGAAAAACCTCGGCGAGCGCTTCAATTCGCGGGTCCGGCACCTTCGCCACGCCAACCCGCACCTCCATCGCACCCAGCCGGGACGATTCATGCACTCCCGTGAGGATCGTAAATAACGAAGTCTTCCCGACCATCGGGAGACCGATAATTGCTGTTTTCATACTCTCCTAAGAGGGTAACGCGGCCAGACCCATCGTGCCCGCGCTCCGGATCTCATTCCTGTTCACTGGTACCAAACCACATCGAGATCGGCTGTTTTTCGAATGGAATCCGTCTTCCTTACGGTTTTATTGCACTATTAACCCTCAAAAACGAGTATCCTGAACCTGATTTCCTCTTTTTTGGAGTTCCACGATGTTGAAAGGTACTCGTACCCTGCTCTTCACTCTCCTCCTGGCGCTGACGATGGCGTTCGCGCCCGCCGTCCACGCACAGGATGCCGCCCAGGAAGACCATAGCACGCGCAATCAGCTCATTTTCGGAGGCGCCGCCGTAGTTATCGCGGTCCTTTATCTGAAACGGCGCGGCAAACGCAAGACTCAAGACTAGCGCGCGGGCAATTCGCTCTCCGGACAGCGCGGGGAGCGTACCTACCTGCGCTCGTTGGAGTCGCTCGCGGGAGTTTCTCCGGCGGCTTGTCCGGCTGGCTCAATCACGGATGCCGCTCCAGGGGCGGGTCCGCGCTTCGGGCCGAGACCCAGGGCGATGAGCGACAGTGCGTTAATTTTCCCGTTGGGCGCGATATCGTGCTCCTCCTGGAAGCGCTTCATGGCGCTGATACTCACGTCGTCCCACTTGCCGTTTGGCTCGGCATCGAGGAAGCCATTCCCGCGCAACGCCTCCTGGATCTCGCGTAAACGGGCGGTGGCTGGCGAACGCTGGCTCTGAATGCGGGCATTCCGGGCGGGGGTCCGTTTGCGCACCGCGCGAGCCCGTGATGTACGGGCGGCCGGCTTCTTCCTGGCCGCTGGTTTCCTCGCCGCGGGCTTTCTAGCGGCCGCGCTGCGTCTAGCCGCCGGCTTGGCGGCCGGTTTCTTCTTGGCGGGAGCCGCCCGCTTCTTGGTCGCGGCCGCGGCGGAATTCACTACCACGCCACTTCCCAGCAGAAGCCCAAGCGCCAGCGCGGGGAGAAGCACGCGCCATAGCCGGGAGAGAGAAGAACGCCGGAATCCATCCATTGCGGGCGCTTGTTGCAAAACTGAATCGCTCCCTCGGGTTGTATTGCGGGTCTTTTCGGCCGCGGCGGAGCGCGCCCGCTTCCAAAAACCCATGCACCATGCTACTACGAAACCCTGGGGATAGCGGCCTACGGAAGCGTGCCGGCGGCAAAGAACGGGGACCAGGAGGTGACGCCCGGGCGAGGATTGCCTAATTTCCGGAAGACACGGAAAGCCACCGCATCCCCCGGCCGCAGCCCTTCCCGGAAGCGCATCAGGTCGTCAATGGACTTCATCTCACTACCGCCCGCGGATACGATCACATCACCGGAACGCAGACCGATATTCGCGGCGAAGGAACCAATCTCGACCTTCGAGATCAGCACTCCGGCTGGAGCGGGGAAGTTCCATTCCTCCAGTGCCGCGGCATCCACATTCTGGACCGAGATGCCAAGGCTCACCTCGCCCGGCTTACGCTCGGCCGGCGTCTCCGGCTCGCCGGTGTTTCCGGGATTCCTGGAGGGTCTTCCGGCCGCCAGCATTTGCGCGCGATCGCCGATCAGAACACGCGCCGACATCCGGCGTCCCTCGCGCCGCCATTCCACCGGCACTTCAGCGCCCACGGTAAGCGTGGCGACCTGCTCGATCAATTCCGCGCCATTCTTTACCGCCTTGCCGTCAATCGCCACGATCACGTCATCCACTTTGAGGCCGGCCCGCTGCGCCGGCCCCCCGGCGGCCACGCCGGCCACAATCACGCCGTTTGAGACGCCATAGGCTCGCAGCGCATCCGGATCGTCTTCCCGGTTGAGCGAAATGCCGATGGAGCCGCGCGTCACCCGCCCCTGGCGGATGATCTGGTTGTAAACCGATGCCGCGGTATTCATCGGCAACGCGAATCCGACGCCCTGGTAGCGCCCGCTGTTGCTTGCAATGACGGAATTAATTCCGATCACTTCACCGCGAATGTTAATGAGAGGCCCGCCACTATTGCCTGGGTTAATCGCGGCGTCGGTTTGCAGAAAACGCTGGAAGGCCTGTGCATCCGCCAGATCCCTCTGTTTCGCGCTCACGATCCCCGCGGTCACGGTGGCCTCCAGGCCGAATGGAGACCCGATGGCAATCACCCAGTCGCCCACCTGAACCGCATCGGAATTGCCCACGGGAGCCGCGTCGAGGCCCCGGCCGGCATCCACCTTCAAGACCGCGATATCGGTTTCCCAGTCGCTCCCGACAAGTTTGGCCTGGTGCTGCTTGCGATCCCCGTGAATCCGGACGAGAATCTCATCGGCATCTTCCACCACGTGCCAATTCGTGACGATGTAGCCTTTTCGATCCACCACGACGCCGGAGCCGATGTTGTTACCGCGAAAGGGGTTATCTTCACGGCCGAACGGGTTGTCGAAGAAGCGGCGCACCGCGTCGTCGCCTTCCGTGCCGCCCTTGCCGGACTCGGCTTTGCTCGAGGTTCCCTTGCTGGTGGTGATATTCACAACCGCCGGCTCGAGACGCCGCGCGAGCTCGGAAAACGCATTCGACAAGGAAACCGGGTCCGGGATGACAAGCGGGGAGGCATCCGGCGCCACCACGCGTGGAATGGCGCGCACATCTCCGTCGATGACGGTACCGATGATAATGCCGATAGAGAGTGCGCACAGGAGCAGCGCTACCAGGAGCAACCGGTTCTCTTTCCAGATCGTGGCCATGAAAATCGCTCGATATACTCTTAATGACTATGATGACTGGAATCGGGGTCCGGCGCTACAAACTGGTGTTTCGTTCGCGGGAACGCCATCTTAGCTGCCTGAACGAGGCGGCGAACAGGCCGCCTTCCACCAGGAGAACCCCCGCGAGAATCAGCCCCGCCCCAAGAACCGCCTTCGGCGAAAGCCGTTCCCCCAGTACCAGAAAAGACGTAACCCAGGCAAAAACTGGTTCAAGAGTGAAAATGCAGGCCGTTCTGGCGGGTGAAATCATCCGTTGCGCCCAGGTTTGCACGAAGAAGGCGACTGCCGTCGCCAGGACCCCGGTAATGATCACGGCTGCCCAGAGCCGGATGGACGATCGGTAATAGGCGTCCTCCGCCCACCAGAAGCTCGCGGCGCTCGCGAGAAACACCACGCCGATCTGCAGCAGGGTGAGCACGTGAACATCGGCGGACGAGAAGCGGCCCAGCAGGATGATATGCACCGCATAGGATAGGGCGCAGACGACGGTGAGCAAGTCGCCGCGGGCGACTTCATCGAAGGCAGCGGGCGAGACAAGAAAGTAGAGACCGGTGGCGGCGACGGCGACGCCGGCAAGTTCATGCGATTGCGGCAGCCTGCGCCGCGCCAGGCCCAGCAGGGCGGGGACAAACACGATAAACAAACCCGTCAGGAAGGCTGAGCGGGCCGGTGTCGTGAAACGCAACCCCGCCGTTTGGAACAGATAGCCTCCAAACAGAGCCAAGCCCGCGAGAGTTCCACCCTTGAGCGGCAGCCGGGCCGGGAGCGGAGCGCCTTTTAAGCGGAAGGCCACGGCGAGCGCGAGCAGCGCGACACCGAAACGGAGCGTGAGAAAGAGAAGCGGAGACGCATCCTGGAGCGCACCTTTGACGAGAGTGAAGGTGGATCCCCAAATAGCGCAAATTGCTATCAGCGCAAACGTGGCGCGCCATTCGAGGGAGCGAGCCCCGCGCGCACGGCCGCCGTTCACCGGGATGAAGCTCCGCCCGGCGGAACGGCCAGCCCGGACAGCATTGCGCAAGCGACGTAAAAAGCACGGCGTAACCCCGTATCCCGTCTGTCCGGGCAATACCATTCCTCGCTGGTGTGCGCCCCGCCGCCCGTCCCGCCCGCGCCCAGCGTGATAGCCGGGATCCCCATCGAAAGGGGAATATTCGCATCCGTGGACGAGGTGTCAATCCGGGACCTCACGCCAAGCCAGGAATCGATCGCGAGCACCGTCCGCAGAAGAGGGCTGCCGTCCGCGAGAAACCCGCCCGGCCGGTACCCGATCTCCCTTACTTTCGCCGTCAGCTTTCCTTTCCGGGCCGACCGGTGTTCCAGGGAGATGGCCTGTTCCACGAATTGGCCGAGCGACGCCGCGAGTTCTTCGATCATGGGCTCGTGTTCGGAGCGGATATCCACTTTCGCCATGGCCGATTGTGGAATGGCGTTGATGGTGGAGCCTCCATGGAGAACGCCCACATTCACCGCAAAACGTTCGAGACCGGCGCTCTGGCCTGGGGGATGCGCGTCCGCGAACATAGCGACGGCGCGCGCGATCGCGTGGTTCGGGTTCGCCATGCCGAAATCGCTCCAACTATGGCCCCCCTTCCCCTGGATCAGCACCTCGAACCGCTTGCTGGCGAGCGCGCGGCTGGTGATGTGTTCGTGGCCGGGGCCGTCGAGAACCAGCACGCCGGCCAGACGCGACACCAGCGGAGAATCCTGGCACAAGTAACGCATCCCGGTCAGGTTTCCCTCGCCCTCCTCGCCGACGTTCGCCACGAAAGCGAGTGTGTACGGCCATCGGTCGAGCGTCGCGACGGAAGCGAAGATTCTCGCGAGCGCGAGCAATCCAGCGAGGCCGGCTCCGTTATCCGCCACGCCGGGTCCGTGAAGCGTGCCATTGGCATCAAGGGTGATATCTTCCGGACGGCGCGGCGAGAGCACGGTATCCATATGCGCGGAAATCACGATTACCGGCTTCGATGCCGCGGCGTCCCTGAAAGCCACTACGTTCCCGACCGCATCCGGATTGGCCGCGTAACCGAGCGCGGCCAGTGCCTCGCGCAAATGCGCGGCGCGGCGCTCCTCGAGGAACGTCGGCGCGGCCACGCGGCAGACGGCTAATTGTTGTTCCAGTATCCAGACTTTATTCGTGGCGAACCATGCCGCCGCCGCGCGCAGTTCCTCCGAGCCCTCCAGAGCTTCGATGCCGGAATTGCTGGTGCGGGGTGGCATGGGTGTCGTTCCTCAGTGTAGCGCGGCGGATTTGGAGGCCATTTGAGGGCACGCGAGAACGCGCCGCGCGTTCCCTCGCGCGCTCCAGTGGTAACCGCTTCCGGGAGATTCGTGCGTCAGTGATAGCGCCGGAACGCAAGCACGGCGTTCAGGCCGCCGAAGGCAAAGGAGTTCGAGAGAGCGGCCCGGATCTCCATGGGGCGCGCTTCATTGGGTACGCAATCGAGGTCACACTCGGGATCCGGTTCGGTGAAATTCGCGGTGGCTGGCGCTGTCTGATCCAGAATCGCGAGCACCGTGGCCACGGCTTCCACGGCTCCGGCGCCTCCCAGGGCGTGGCCGTGCATCGACTTTGTCGAGCTGACCGCGAGATTCCTTGCGTGGCCGCCGAATACTTCGTGGATGGCGGCCGTCTCCACCGGATCGTTAGCGGCCGTCCCCGTTCCATGGGCATTGATATACTGCACGTCCCCGGCGGCCAAACCGGCGGAACGTAACGCGCGCCGCATCGCGACCGCCGCGCCTTCCGCTCTCGGCAGGGTGATGTGGTGCGCGTCCGCGGACATGCCGAACCCCGCCAGCTCGGCGAGAATCGTCGCTCCCCGCGCCTTTGCCGATTCCTCGGATTCGAGCACCAAAATGCCGCCTCCCTCGCCCAGAATCAGCCCGCTCCGGTTGCGCGAGAACGGGCGGCAGGTATCCCGCGAGACGACGCGCATGGCTTCCCACGCTTTCAGAAGACCGTAGGTGATGGGCGCCTCGCTGCCCCCCGCGAGGGCGAGATCGCAGTCTCCGGACCGAATCGCCGACCATGCCTGGCCGATCGCGTGATTCGAGGAGGAGCACGCCGTCGAGATCGTGTAGACCTGTCCCCTGGCGCCATGGATCATGCTGAGATGGCTGGCGCCCGCGTTCGGCATCGTGCGCGTAATCAGCAGCGGATTCACCCGCGCGTTGTTTTCCCGGTACATGGACCAGAAGGATTCGTCCTGTGCGGTCTCGCCGCCGATGCCGGTACCGGTAATGATCGCGGCTTCCGCCCAGCGCGGATCGTCCGCCGGAATGCCGGATTGCACCACAGCCTCTTGCGCGGCGGCGATCAGAATTTGCGCGAAGCGATCCGTCAAATCCTGTATTCGCGGGGAGATTCGGTCATCGGGGAAGCCCTGGATAATTCCAGCCGTGCGAAACCGCAGTTCCCCGGCTTTGAAGGCGGGAAGATCGGAGAATCCGCTCCTGGAGCCGGCAAGCGCTTGCCGCATTTCGGCACAGGTGCGCCCAAGAGCGCAAACCACGCCGATTCCGGTAATCACCACACGTCGTCCGGCCATGGGACCTCCGACTAAACCGGGGCTTCCTCGGCGGGCAGGTTGGTTTTCGATTCCAGTAACTCGTTGATTTGCTCGGCAACCTGGCGAACATTGGAAAGCTCTCGCGCTTTATCGTCCGGAATGTCGATATCAAACTCGTTCTCAAGCGCAAAGACAATATTCAAACCGTCCAAAGAGTCGATCTGTAACTCTTCGAAGGTGCTATCGATCGTCACCTTTCCTTGCTCGAGTTTTTGCGTGGATGTGATGACATCGACGACGCGTTGGGCGGTTTGTTCAAACATGATGAATTGTGTAACGCCCACCGGGACCGTGAGCGCCGGCGGGTCCGATCGTTCAGAATTTACCACAGCCCTTCGGTGCGTGGCGAGACCGCCATCGCACGAAAGCGTTGAAACCCTTACAATTATACGGGATAGAGAGACGCAATCCGGCGATGGCCGCCGATTTTGTGCCCGTCCCGCGGCGTGTCCGCCAGGCCAGGCCGCTTTTTACACGCATTGAAGGCGGCTCCGGCGCGACGCCACCCCGGCGCGAAAGCCGCCGCTAGATCAGCAAACCGCCGTTTCCAAAGGCCGCCAATTCCCAACCGGACACGCGGTAGCCGGAGAGCAGCGGGGGCAGCAGAAGATCCAACACATTTTTTTTCGGAGAGCGGTAACAGCCGGGCGCGGCAACCACCGGAATTTCGTCACGGTAAGCAAGCAGCAGAAGATTGCCGGGTTCGACCGGCGCAAGGAAGCGCTCGATGCCGCAACCGGCATTCTGGATGGCCCGGCCGACCGCATCGTCCGGGCTGGCGGGCGCGGTCGTACTCGCAATGACCACCACGGCCGGGCGCAGCCTCAATAAAGATTCCAGGGAATTTGTAATTACCGCTTCTTCCTCAATACAAGAAATGGCTACATTTACATTACAGCCATAATGCTCCAGCCTCTGGCGCATTACATTTTCAAATAAATAACGAGACCGTTCGGCTTGGATAGGGTCCGTATATAATACGGCGATCTTGGGGGCGCGGATGGGTCTTGCCTGGATGATCGGGCCGCGCTCCTTGAGGATGGAAAGCACGGCCTCGATCTGCTCTTCGGCGACGGCGAACGGTGTGCTTTTCACGATGCCAAGCCGTTGCCCGGCCCGCACAAAGGAGAAATTTCCCGCCGTCGCGATCACGATACTGGAGGTGAGGTTGATCTGCCGCAGCAAGTCGTCATCGATCACGGCGCAGCAGTTTTCAGTGGCGACAAGATTCGCCCTTCCTCCCGTGGAAAGCCTGATTTCCAGGGCTCCAGCGGCCATATTGGTCGAAACCACGAGAACCGCGTCGTCTTCTGAAATCTCTCCTTCGTCGAGTTCGGCAACCCAAACCTCGTCCAAACCTTCCGTCTGCAAAAGACTGATATCGTCTTCCGTCAGAATGTGCCCTTTCGCAAGAAGCTTCTTTCCGCTGAGTTTGAAAATGGGAG
>CAZXBZ010000092.1:0-10621 GCA_964639135.1 uncultured Solibacteraceae bacterium
CAAGGAATGGGGAGACCGCCTCGATCCTCCCATCCTGAAAGCTATCCGCGAGAAAACCTTGCTTCCCGTGGCTGATCTCGACAAGGGCTTTCAGCAGCCGGATTCCCCCGCCCAGGTTCTTGTGAGCTACTTTCAGGCCGGGCGCGTGGTGGATTACATCGTCGAGACCTGGGGCTGGGAGAAGGTGCTCGCGATGATCTCGGATTTTAAGCGCATGCGCCCCACCGCGGAAGTTGTGCGGGCTGAACTCGGGATGCCCGCGAGCGAGTTCGATAAGCGCTTCCTGGCATGGCTCGATTCTCAGGCAGGCAAGATGGCGAACGATTATGGCGAATGGGAAAAAAAGCTGCCCGCCGTGGTGAAGGCCGCCCAGGCCAAGGATTGGAAGACGGTGCTGGCCGGCGGTCCCGCGCTGCGCGACCTCTACCCCGAATATGTGGGGAAGGGAAGCGTCTACGAAATGCTGGCGGATGCCTATGCCGCCGGGGGGCAGCCGGAGAAGGCGATCGGCGAGCTATGGGCCTATACGCGCAAGGGCGGACGCTCCCCGGAAGTGTTGAAGCGGCTTGCCGGGATGCTGGCGTCGGCGGGACGGGAGGAGGAAGCGGCCGATGTGCTCGCGCGGCTGAACTATATCTATCCTCTTGATACCGGGCTGCATGAGACGCTGGGCGGCCTCTATGAGAAACTTGGGAACAAGAAAGGCGCTATCACGGAATTCACCGCGCTGGTGGCGATGAAGCCCGTCGATATCGCCGGGGCTCACCTCAGGCTGGCGAAAGCCTACCGGGCAAACAACCAACTGGAACAGGCGACCGATCAGGTTTACCTCGCCCTCGAAGCCGCGCCCGGCTACAAAGAGGCGCAAAAAGTGCTGCTCGAACTGACGGGCGCGAATCCATAACGATACAAGAGCGAGTTTTCGAATAGGCCACAACGGCGGAGAGAAACGGTGATGGGAATGTTAGAGCAAGCGGCGGAGACGATCGATAGCACGGAATTGCAGGAGCGCGTCACACGCTTCCAGCGTGTCAACGGCGATATCGTTCGCGAAATGCGAAAGATCATCGTCGGCCAGGACGAGGTGCTCGAACAGGTGATGATCGCGCTCTTCGTGGGCGGCCACTGCCTTATCACCGGCCTGCCGGGCACGGCGAAGACGCTGCTCGTGCGTACCATCGCCGGAACGCTGGGCCTCGAATTCCGCCGCATCCAGTTCACGCCCGATCTGATGCCCACCGATATCACCGGCACCGACATCATCGAGGAAGATACCGCTACCGGCCGCCGCACCTGGACCTTCGTGAAGGGCCCGATCTTCGGCAACGTGCTCCTGGCCGACGAAATCAACCGCACGCCGCCCAAGACGCAATCCGCTCTGCTCGAAGCCATGCAGGAGCGAAGCTGCACCGTCCGCGGCAATATCTACAAGCTCCCCAATCCGTTCTTCGTGCTCGCTACACAAAACCCCATCGAGCTCGAGGGCACTTACCCGCTTCCCGAAGCGCAACTGGACCGTTTTCTGTTCAATACCAAGCTCGATTACCTCAGCGCCGGCCAGGAGATGGAGGTTCTCTCCCTTACCACGACAAACCACGAGAACCCCGTCGTGCCCGTGACGAACGCCGAGGAGATCATCGGCTTCCAGAAGCTGGTGCGGATGGTGCCCGTCGCCGAAAGCGTGGCCCGCTACGCCCTTGCCATCGTGCGCGGCACGCGGCCCTCGGATGAATCCGCGCTGGAGATTGTCCGGAAGTACGTCAACTATGGATCTTCCGTGCGTGGTGCGCAGTTTTTATTGCTGGCCGCCAAGACGCGCGCCCTGATGCACGAGCGCTATCACGTCACTTTCGAGGACGTGAGCACCCTCGCGATCCCGGTGCTACGCCATCGGGTGCTGCTTAATTTCCACGCCGAGAGCGATCGGCTCGATTCCGACTATGTGCTGCGCAAAATGATCGACGGCATTCCGATTCCGAAGGATTCCTAGCGGGTGGGAGCGATGAAGCCACAGCCACAGCGATTTCTGGACCCAGCGGTGCTTGCCGGGATTTCTTCGCTCGATCTCGTGGCGCGCACCGTGGTGGATGGGTTCGTCTCGGGCCTCCATCGCTCGCCGTACTTCGGCTTCAGCCAGGAGTTTGCCGAATACCGGCCCTACACGCCCGGCGACGACCCGCGCCGCGTGGATTGGAACGTATTCGCGAGGCTCGACCGCATCTACCTCAAGCGCTACCGGGGCGAAACCAACACCCTGCTCACGCTGCTGCTCGATTGCAGCGCCTCCATGCGCTACAATTCACACGCTCTCTCGAAGCTCGATTACGCGCGCTACCTCTGCGCCTCGCTCGCGTACCTGTCGAAACAGCAGAGAGACGCCTGCGGCCTGATCGTCTTCGATGCCCAGGTGCGCGAATATATTCCCGCTTCGTCCCGCTCCGGCCAGCTCAACAAGCTGCTTCACGCGATCGACCGCGCCACGGAGGGCACGGAGACCGATTTCGACGCCCCGTTCATTCACTTTCAGCAGTTCATGCGGAGGCGCGGCATCGTGGCGATTCTGTCGGATTTCTACGCCAAGCCGCGGGATCTGGTTCGCCGTATCGAGCCGCTCCGCCAGCGCGGCAACGACGTCGTGTTGTTCCATATCCTCGATCCGCGGGAAGTTGAGCCGCGCTTTCGAGGCGGCCAACTGTTCGTGGATATGGAAAGCGAACGCCGCATCGAGGTCTCGGACGATTACCTGCGCGGACCCTACCGGGAGCGTATCCGCAAGCATCTCGAAACCATTCAAGAGGAGAGCCGGAAGAGCGGCCTCGACTACATGCTGCTCACCACGGATAAGCCGCTCGACGCCGCGTTGCGCGAATATCTGGCGATCCGGGCGGGGAGGTTCTAGATGGGCTTCCTCGCGCCATGGTTCCTCGCCGCGCTCGCGGGTGTTGGTCTGCCCGTATGGCTTCATCTGCTGCGGAAACAGCAGGAAACACCCGTGCCTTTCGCCACCCTGATGTTTCTTCAGCGGACTGAGCAGCGTCATACCAGCAAAAAGCATCTGCGCTATCTCGCGCTCTTCAGCCTGCGCGCGCTGATCGTGCTGCTGCTCGCTCTTATCTTCGCGCAGCCGTTTTACCGGGAACCGCTGGCCGCCACGCAATCGAATCGCCTGGCCGTCATCGCGCTGGATTCCTCGCTGAGCATGCGGCGCGAAGGGCTGCCCGAGGCCGCGCGCCGCGAGGCGCTTGCCGCTGTCGATGCGAATGCGGGCGGCGATGTGCAGGTAATTTCCTTTGCGAACGGCGTCACCGTGCTCACGGAAGTGACGAACGACGCCGCCAAGGCCCGGGACGCCATCCGCGCCTGGAAGCCCGGCTTTGCCAACGGGTCCTTCGCGGAACTCGCCCAGGCGGCCGTCAGCATCGAACAGAATGAAAAGAAACCTCTCAGTCTGCATCTTGTCTCGGATTTGCAGGCCGCCGGAATGTCCGCCAGTTTCGCGGAAAACAGGCTGCCGCCCGGCACGGAATTTATCACGCACCCCGTGGGAGCGGCGCGGGATAACTGGGCTGTTGATGCCGTCATCGCACCCTCGCGCGTGGCGCCCGGCGTGAAAGTGCCCATTCGGGCGGTGGTGGCAAGCTACGCGGAGCAAGACCGCGATCTCCCGCTCGGGCTTTATTTCAACGATGCCAAAGTTGCCTCCGCCACGGTGAAGCTGGAAGCGCGCGGCCGCGCGGAGGCCGTCTTCGCCGGGGTCGAACCCGGCCCGCGATGGACGCGCGGAGAGGTTCGCATCGAATCCGAGGATGCCCTTCCGTGGGATAACCGCTTCCACTTCGCGCTCGAAAAAACGGACCTGCAAACCGTGGCCTTCGTGAGCGGCGCCGCCGTGAATCTGTCGGCGAAGTATATGGAAACGGCCCTCGGCGCGATTCCGAGGACGCTTTATCGCCTCCAGCTTCTCGCGCCCGCGCAGCTCACCGACGCCAATGTCCGCTCGTTTGCATACGTGGTGGTGGATGTCGGCACGGGCGTGCTCCCGGCCATCGCCGCCGATCTCTCCCGCTACGCGCGGGCAGGCGGCGCGGTCTGGCTTCTCTTGCCGCGCAACGCGACACCGGGAACGAAGATCCCTCTTGCCGGGACCACTCTCCGCGCCTTGAGCCAGGGAGCCGAGCGCGGTGAACTGCGGCTCGATTTCATGGCCCAGGCGCACCCCATCGTTGAAAATCTCGACGGCTTGCGCGGCGTACGTTTTCTCTCCGCGTGGAACGTGGATGAAGACGGCTTCGACGTGCTCGCGCGGCTGGGCGACCACACGCCCGTGCTGCTCGAGAAAAAGCTGGGCGGCGGACGCGTGCTGCTCATGACCTCCGCGCTCGATTCCGCCTCGAACGACATGCCCTTCCAGCCCGTGTTTGTGCCCTTTGTCGAGCGGGTATCTCGGTACATGAGCGGGCTCACCCCGCGTGAATCGTCTCGGCGCGCGGGGGATTTCCTTGATATTCGCGCGCCAGGCGCGGAAGCCGGGGCCGGCGGGTATGAACTGACGGATCCCGAGGGGAAGCGCCTCGTAAGCCGCGCCGGCAGCCTGACGACTCCTGGCGTGCTCCTTGAAGAACCGGGCTTTTACAAGGTGAGCCATGTCGGCGGAAGGGAAGAACTCGCGGCCGTGAATGTGGGCGCGCGAGAATCCGACCTAACCCGGATGGATGACGCCGCTCTTGCTCTCTGGAAGCAGAGTGGAAGCGAAACGCCGGAGCAGCGCGAGGCGGAGGCGAACGGCGCTCCGCGGCGCACGCCTTTTGGGTGGTATGGCTTCCTGATACTTGGAGGTGTTCTGATCGCGGAATCGGTTCTGGCGGATCGCTTCTGGCGGCGGAGCACGGAAGGTGAGTTGTAGAGACTCTGGGTGTAATGTTGCGGACGGCATCCGGTGAAACCGGATGCGGCATGAGGGATGGCAATGAGCTCGCGGGAACAACTGTTCGGTTACCTCTCCGAGGTGGAGCGCCGCTTTCGGATCCTCACGGTGGCTCGCGGTGGCGCATGGGTGCTTCTGGTGGCGGTGGCCGCCACGGCCGCCGCGGTGATGGTGTTGCTCGCGCGTCCGGTGGGCGTCGACTCCGTGCGCGCGTTACAATTCCTTCTGTTCCTCGCGATCGGTTTGGCCATTGCCTGGCTGGTGGGCATGCCGTTCATGACCTGGACAAGGCGGCGTACGGCTGGCGAACTCGAACGCGCGAACCCCGAGCTCGAGCAGCGGTTGATCACCCTGGCGGGAGAGAGCGGCGGAGACACCGGCAACCCGTTCCACGAACTGCTGGCGCGTGACGCCATGCGCCGCGCCGAAACCTACTCGCCGGAGGACGTCGTGCCCGGCAAACGGATTGCCGCTTTTGCCGGCGGAGGCCTGGCTGGAGCGTTCTTCCTGGCGTGGATGATCTTCTTCGCGCCCGCCCCCTTCGGGCCCGGAGCAGCGCTCCTTTGGGCGGGTTCCGAATCTGCCCGGGACAGCCTGCTTGCCCGCGTCGAAGTGCGGCCTGGCGACGTCACCGTGAGAAAAGGCGCGGACCAGTGGATCACCGCCGCCGTTCGCGGCTTCCACGCGGAAAAAGTGCTGTTGAACGTCCGCGCCGAAGGCCGTTCGGAATGGGACGTCATTCCCATGGCCGGCGAAGGCAACGGCGGGACCTTCGAGTTCCTTCTGGCCGGCATCTCGCAGCCTCTCGATTATTACGTTGTGGCTGGGGGCGTTCGCTCCCCACAATTCCGCGTGAAGACCATTGCTCTTCCCGAGATTCAGAAGCTTGGCCTGACCTACCAGTTCCCCGCATGGCTCGCCATGCCCGCTGTTCATCAGGAGGGCGATGGCGACGTGAGCGCGGTGGATGGCACGAACGTTACCCTCGAGATAGAAACCGATATGCCGCTCGAGCGCGGATTGATCGTCTTTGACGACGGCACGGAGATCCCGCTCGCCAGCCAGACCCGCACCGCCGCGGCCTCCTTCACGCTCGACGAAAAATCGAAGCGAACCTCCTATTACATCGCCTCGCGCGAATCCGACGGCGTCATCCGTCTGACCGAGGATTATTTCATCAAGGTCTCGCCCGAGCAGCCTCCGGTTCTGCGCATCGCGCATCCCGGCAAGGACGCGCGAGTCAGCCCCATCGAGGAGCTTGCCATCCAGGTCAGCGCCGAGGACGACTTCGGCATCAGCGCTCTCGCGCTTCACTATTCGGTCAACGGCGGCGAGGAGCGCGTCAAGGCTCTTCCCTTCACGAAAGGTGTGAAGAAAGCCGAGGCGGAGGCTCTGCTCTACCTTGAAGATTTCAAACTGGTCCCCGGCGATATCGTCTCCTACTACGCCAGCGCGAACGATTCTCGCCACACCGTCCGTACCGATATCTATTTTGCCGAAGCGCAGCCCTTCGAGAAAAATTTCAGCCAGAGCCAGGTGAGCGCCCAGCCTGGGCAGCAGGCGGGCGATGAACAGGCGGATATCGCCCAGCGCCAGAAAGAGGTTATCGCCGCCACCTGGAACCAGATCCGCACGCCTCCTCAAGGCGCCGCGCTCCAGGAGACCTCGCAATTCCTGGCCGAGGTGCAGGACAAGATCCGGGACCAGGCGCGGGCCCTGTCCCAGCGTATGAGGGCGCGCCTGCTCACCGAGAGCGGGGAGGCCTTCAAGCGTTTCGCGGACCAGATGGATAAGGCCGCCGACGAAATGGGCCGCGCCGCCAGTAAACTGAAGGGCGCGAAGTGGCGCAATTCCATCGAGCCCGAGCAGAAGGCCCTGCAAGCTCTGCTCCGCGCGCAGAGTATGTTCCGCGATATTCAGGTAGCCCAGCAGCAGGGCGGTGGCGGCTCCGGCGGAAGCGGGGCCAGCCGCGACCTTGAAAGCCTCCTCGATCTCGAACTCGATACGGAAAAGAACCAGTATGAGACCGGCCAGACGGCCGCTTCCGGCGGCCAGCAACAGCGCCGGGATGCTGAACTCGAAGCCATGCTGCGCCGCCTGGAAGAGCTGGCGCGCCGCCAGCAGGAACTGGCGGAACAGGCCAAGCGCGACCAGCAGCAGGCCGCCTCCCGCTGGCGGCAGGAGATGCTGCGCCGAGAAGCCGAGGAACTCCGTAAGGACATGGAGCGGCTGGCCCAGCAGCAATCCCAATCCGGCCAGTGGCGGCAGGAATCGATGAGCCGCAACCAGCAAGGCGGGCAGCAGAGCCAGCAATCGCGGGAAGGCGAGGCTGGCGAACAGCGCGGCGACCCGCGGAGCCAGCAGCAAGGCCAGCAGAGCGCCAGCCAGCAAGGCGGGCAGCAGAGCCAGCGGGATCGTCCGCAAGAGAGCGCGAGTAACCGGCAGGGTCTCGACCGTGATTCCCAGGAGCGTTTGCGGCGGATGCGCGAGCAGGGGACGGACCCTCGCTTGCAGTCGGCCTTGAACCGCTTGGAACAGGCCGAGCGTGAAATGGAGCGGGCCGGCGCGCAAAACGGCGTCGAACGCGGCCGGCGCGACCAGGCGGCGGAATCCGCGGCACGCAGCCTGCGGGAAGCCGAATCCACGTTGCGGGGTATCCGCGGCGCGGGGGATGAAGCCGCGCTCGATCAGCTTGCGGAGAAAGCCGGCGACCTCGCGAACCGCCAGCGTGAATCCTCGGAGAAAACCCGCCAGGCCTTCGGAAACGCTGGCCGCCAGACTCCGCAATCGATGCGCCAGAGCCGTCTCGATCCGGCCGAGCGTAAGCGGGCGGCGGATCTTTACGATGAGAAGCAAAAGATCGCCGGAGAGATCGAACGCTTGCAGAACGAGATGCAGCAGGCCGCCCGCCGCCTCGCGAACAACCAGCGCGGCGCGGCCGATAAATTACGCCAGGCGCTCAAGGACACGCAGCAGGACGAGTTGTCGCAACGCATGCGCTACTCGGCCGAGCTTGTCCGGCGCGGCATGGGCTCGATGTCCTATCTGCGCGAAGCGCCGGTGGGCCAGGGGCTCCAGCGTCTGCAGGAAAAGCTCATGGAAGCGCGGGATTCGCTCCACCCGGGAGACGAGCGTCCGGCCGATCTCGCCTCCGCGCTTCGCAGCGTGGAGCGGCTCCGGCGTTCGGCTGAACAGGCCGCTCAAGCCGGTCAAATGAGGCGCGCGCAAGAGCAGAGCCAGCGGGAGCAACAGGAGGGCCAGGGTTCGCGAAATCCATCCGGGCCAGAGGGCCAGGAGGGCCAGCAAAACCAGCAAGCGCGCGAGAGCGGCCAAAACCAGCGGGGAGATCAACCTGGACAGGGTGGAGGCGGCGAGCAGCCGGGCCAAGAGCGCGGCCAGCAAGCCCAAGCCGGCCAGCAGGGCCAGGATGGCCAGCGGGGAGAACGGGGTCAAGGTGGCCAGCAGGGCCGCCAGGGGGAGCGTGGCAGCTCCCAGGGTGATTCCCAGCGGATGCAACTGGCGGGTGGCTCCGGCGACGGCGCCGGGTATTCGGCCATGAACGATGGCACGCGTTCCATTGCGCCGGCCGTCCCTGGCCGTGACGCCGCCGATGTGCGCCAGGATTACCAGCGCAGCCTGCGCGAACTGGAGCAGCTTGCGCGAAGCGCCAGCGACAACCCGGAGCTCGCCCAGGAGGTTCGCGAGATTATCGCGCGCATGCAAAAGCTCGATCCATCCCGCTTCGGCGGCGCCACTCTTATGGAGCGTATCGAACACTCCATGCTGCCGGCTTTGACGGAACTGGAAGCGCAGCTTCGCCTGAGGGAAATGCAAAGAGCGGGCGGCGTGGTGAGAACCGAAACCAACGCCCGCGTCCCCGAAGGCTACGGAGACGCGGTGGCCGAATACTTCCGCAAACTGAACGAAAAATTCAGCGGCGGCAAATAGGCCCGGCGCTTTGTGTGGCGCGGACGCCGGCCAGCGGGAATGGCGGTTACTCAACGGACGGGCGATCCGCGCCGTTTTTCATGAATCCGCTGGTTGGGCCGCATCCGGTACTTCCGAAGCGCCCGGACGCCGGATTTCCGTGCTTTACCTTACGGGTAGTACCGCCGCGGCTCATCTCCGCGGCACGTTCCGCCGATACGTTATCGCAGTGGAGGGTGTTCGCATGGAGAGCCAGAATTCCGCGCCGGACCATACGGCAATGCGCGAGGGAGTGCGCGCCAAGGAGCGCTTTAGCGAGTCGCTTGCCGCGCTGGCGGGACGCCTCATTGCGCGGAGACGCATGCCGGACGCGGGCCATGGCAAGGGCTTGCGGGAACGCAAATCCAGTGGCGGAGCGGCGGCGTAACGGTTATCGTCACGCGTCGGATAAGAGCGTCCAACGACGGGCGTGTCGAGCGGCATCCCCCACGCGCCGGTGTGTTCTCCAACCGGTTACGCCCTTCGTTTCAGAATGGAGACCGCCAGTGGGGGAAGCGTGACGTTCACGCTGAACGGGCGTCCGTGCAATGGCTGGGGCCGCGCTTCCACGTAATCTCCGTTGCGTACGTCGCTGCCGTGGAATTCCGCCGCGTCGCTGTTGAAGATCTCCGTGTAGATACCGCCCTCCGGCACACCGACCGCATAGTTGTGGCGGACGACGGGGGTGAAATTGCAGAGCACCACCAAAAAGTCGTCGCGGTCTTCCGCGCGGCGCAGAAAAGTGATTACCGAACTCTCGACATCGTTGATGTCGATCCATTCGAAACCGGACCAGTGGAAATCCACTTCGTGCAGCGCTTTTTCCGAGCGGTATAGCTCGTTCAGGCGGCGAACGGCCGCTTGCAATCCGCGATGGTAATCCCATTGCAACAGGTCCCACTTCACCCCTTGCAGGTAGTCCCATTCCTCGTATTGCCCGATATCGCTGCCCATGAAAATCAGCTTCTTGCCCGGATGCGTCCACATGTAGGCAAAGAAGGCGCGGGCATTGGCGAAACGCCGCCACTCGTCGCCGGGCATCTTGCCGAGCAGAGACCGCTTGCCATGCACGACTTCGTCGTGGGAGACCGGCAGGATGAAGTTCTCCGTGAAGGCATAGAGCATGCTGAAGGTGATGTTGTTCTGGTGGAACTTGCGGTGGACGGATTCCCGCTCGAAGTAGTGGAGCATGTCGTGCATCCAGCCCATGTTCCACTTGAAGGTGAAGCCCACCCCGCCCAGATAGACCGGCCGCGAAATGCCGGGAAACGCCGTGCTCTCCTCGGCCGCCGTGACCGCTCCCGGAACCTGGTGCGCCAGTTCGTTGAAGCGCCGCAGTACTTCGAGTGCCTCGAGATTCTCGTTGCCCCCGTAACGGTTCGGGATCCACTCCCCCGCCTTCCGCGAATAATCGAGATACAGCATGGAGGCGACCGCGTCCACGCGCAGCCCGTCGATGTGATACTTCTTCAGCCAGAACAGCGCGTTTGAAACCAGAAACGCCTTTACCTCATTCCGGCCGTAGTTGAAGATCAGCGTGCCCCAATCCTTGTGCTCTCCCAGGCGCGGGTCCGAGTGTTCGTAGAGGTTGGTGCCGTCAAAATAGGCGAGGCCGTGCGCGTCCTTGGGGAAGTGCCCCGGAACCCAATCCACGTAGACGCCGATGCCGTTCTGATGGCATTGGTCGACAAAATACATGAAGTCGTCCGGCGTGCCGAACCGTGACGTGGG
>CAZXBZ010000093.1:0-10467 GCA_964639135.1 uncultured Solibacteraceae bacterium
AATCGTCCTGCCCGCTTAACGTGAGATATTCCTGATCCCGCGTGCTCTGGAGCCCCTGGCCTCGGAACAATCCCCCGCCGCGGTACACCGTAACCGCCACGAACACCGTCGTAAGCGCCAGCGCCAGCACAATCCCAATCAGCCGGACGACGTTTCCTTCGTTCCTTGGGCCGCGCCCGGTGCTTTTCCCAGGGGGGCTGGATGCGCCGCCGCCGGCCGTCTCGGCACGGCGCGGGCCCAGAACGTCCCCGGGCATTTCCAGCACCTTCGTCCGCACCGGCAGCACGCTCCCCGCGCGAAACTCCAGCTCTTTCGTCAGGCCGACGATCGGGATCGGCTCATCCACCGAGGAAACCGCGCCGAAATGCCGCCGGGGGATCCATACATCGATTCCCGCCTTGGAGTTTGAAACGAGGACTTCGGACCAGGTGGCCTGCAGATACCGCCATTCGTTGTATTCCACGTTGCGGATGGGTGGAAAAAAAGCGAATGGCCGCCCGCCAAGTTCCTGTTCAATAGAGGATAGCGGGGCTTCCGGCATTAGCTGGCACTCACTTAGGATGACCGCCACGGCGGCTGGGGAGTTACTGGCTCGCGCTCACCGCGCTCTGGCCGCGGCGCAAATCGTCCATGCCGACGGTGACCAGGGTCTTGTCCATGTCGTCGCCCGTCTCGATCATGTATCTGATATGGGCGCTGGCCAGGCGGATCACCCACGCATCCGTAATGGGCCGGTTCTCCATCCGGGCGAATTCCTTCAGAATCGGGTGCGGGATCGCCACCACCTTCCGCGCCTCTCCCTCGGGGCTTGTAAGGTAGAACTTGCAGTCGATCGTGTCAGCATGGCGGATCGCGATGCCCACCTGGTGCCACAGGAATTTCACGTCCCATTGGGTTTCGAAAGGGTCGGTGCAAGTGAATGCGCGCGTACTGGAGGGCATACGAAGCATCCTAGCACGGCCCGTTCCCCGCGATCCCCCGGCGGGAGAAGGCCGCGAACGCCGCGCTAGCCGCGCAACTCCTCAGAAGTTGTGCCGGATCAGCGACAAAAATTCGTTGCGTGTCTCCAGGTTGTCGCGGAAACTGCCGAGCATGGTGCTTGTTACGGTGTCGCTGCACTGCTTTTCCACCCCGCGCATCATCATGCAGAAATGTTGCGCCCGCGCTACCACGCCCACGCCTAGCGGCTGGATCGCTTCCTTGATCGTTTGCGCCACTTGCTGAGTCAGCCGCTCCTGCACCTGCAGGCGCCGGGCGAAGATATCCACGATTCGCGGAATCTTGCTTAGCCCCACCACTTTCCCTTGCGGAATGTAAGCCACGTGGATCCGCCCGAAAAACGGCAGCATGTGGTGCTCGCAAAGGCTGTAAAACTCGATGTCCTTTACGATCACCATATCGTCGTAGTCCACTTCGAAGAGTGCCCCGTTCAGCACCTTGGAGACATCCATTTCATAGCCCGTCGTCAGATGGCGGAGCGCCTTCGCCACTCGCTCGGGTGTTTTCAACAGCCCTTCCCGCGAGGGGTCTTCACCAATCTCGCGAAGAATCTGCTCTACATGAGGCGTGATCGGGAACTCTGGTTCCGCGATCCCCATCTGGATCATCCTTGCCGGCGTGCCGTGTTTCTGCATGCTTCTCTTTCCCTTATTGCTGCTTCGAAATGTCTAGCGAATGTCGAAAATATTCTTCAAGGTCTCGTGCAGCCGCACACCGCCGAGCGCGGGCATCCGCCGCGTGTGGCCGAAACGTTCTCCGGCCGGGGGCCAGCCCTTTTGAAGCCGCGCGCGGATATCCATGGCCACGTTCTCCGTGGTGGGCACGCGCCCGTCCGCGAAGGTGTCGATGTCCAGGTTCATGTTCTTGCCCTTGTAAACATTGAGCACCTGCTCGCGCACCAGCGCGTCCAGATCGTCCAGCACGATCAGACAGCCCGTCGTTTCGTCGGGCCGCCCCTCCACCGTCACCTCGAGCATGTAGTTGTGCCCATGACCGTATGGGTTATTGCACTTCCCGTAGAGGTCGCGATTCTCTTCATCGGAGAGCGCTGGGTTGTGCAGCCGGTGTGATGCCGGGAAGTGGTATCGGCGCGTCAGCCTCATGGGTGCTCCCCGGAGTAATCGACGAACAAATCGTCCGTTTGGTAAAGGCGTACCCGGTCGAGCTTCCCGTTTGAGAGGCTCAGTTTCGGTTCCAGACGCTTCCAGATTTCACGCGCAATATTCTCTACCGTGGGGACGATATGGTCGAACGGGGGCACCTCTTTGTTCAGATAGCGATGGTCCATCACATCGAGCACTTCACGTTCGAGGATTGTTTTCAGCTTCTTCAGATCGAAAATCATCCCCGTAACGGGGTCCGGCTCGCCCTTGAGCGTCACTTCGAGCACGTAGTTGTGCCCATGGCCGTGGGGGTTCGCGCCATCTCCGTAGATCGCCCGGTTTTCTTCCGCGCTCAGCGCGGGGTTCGCGCAAAGGTGTGAGGCGGAGAAATCCGCTCGTCTTGTAATCCACATGATGGCTGTCGGCTTTTTTGTCGCGCTCCCTTATTTGATGCGCCGCTTGCAAAACCAGATACACTGAAAACGAATGTCCAAGGCTTCGAACATCGCCGTCGAGCGCTTTTTGGCCGTGCTTATCGTATTGAGCACGCTGGCTTTATCATACGGAATCTACGATGCCGTCCGTGATAGAACCGTCCATGCCGGGGACCGTGCCCCCAGTTTTCAGGTTTCCACCACCGCGGGCAATTCCATCTCCAACGGCAATTTTGGCGGCGAACTGCTCCTCGTCAACTTCTGGGCCACTTGGTGCCCGCCTTGCATTGAGGAAATGCCCAGTCTCGAACAGTTTCATCAGTCCCACGCCAAGCGCGGTATCGTCGTGCTCGGCGTCAACGTCGACCGTAGCGAGCAAACCTACCGCCAGTTCATGGAGCACAGCGGTATCACCTTTCCGAACGCCTTCGACCCCGCCGCGGATATCAGCGGCCGCTTCGGCACTTATAAATACCCGGAAACCTATCTCATCAATCGCGAGGGGCGCGTTGTCGAGAAGTTTGTCGGGCCCGAAACCTGGACCAGCCCCGAAGTCGTGGCGCGCATCGAAAAGCATCTGCCCAAGGGCTGATCGCGCCGGGACCGTAGTGGCGCGATCCCGGCAATACGGAGGCTTCACATCGCATGGCCATGGACATCGTGCATCGCGCGGAACTCACCCGCCTCGTTGGCGAATCGGCCGCGCTTGGCTCGGAACCCGATCTCTGCCTCTACGAGTACGACGGCAGCCAGGATAAAGCCCGGCCCGATCTGGTTCTCTTTCCGGCTTCGCGCGAAGAGGTCTCCGCCATCCTCGCCTATTGCACGCGCCACCGGATTCCCGTTGTCGCGCGCGGCGCGGGCACCGGCCTCAGCGGAGGCGCCATCCCCCGCGCGGGCGGGGTCGTGCTTTCCCTCGTGCGCATGAATCGCATTCTTGAGATGAACCTCGACGACGAGTACCTCAAGGTGGAGCCCGGCGTCGTCAATCTCGACCTTTCGCTTGCCCTCGCGCCGCACGGATATTTCTATGCGCCGGATCCCTCCAGCCAGCGTGCCTGCACCCTCGGCGGAAACATCGCCGAAAACGCCGGCGGCCCGCACACCCTCGTCTACGGCGTCACCACGAATCACGTCCTCGGTCTCGAATTCGTCACCGCCGGGGGCGGCATCCATACCGCGGGCGGTCCCGAAGGTGACCTCCCCGGCCTCGATATTCGCGGCCTGCTTATCGGCTCCGAGGGCACCCTCGCCGTGGTCACCGCCATCTGGGTTCGCATCATGCGCACGCCCGAATCCGTGGAGACCCTGCTCGCCGTCTACGATGAGCCGGAGCAGGCGGGCCAGTCCGTCTCCGAGATCATCGGCCGCGGCATTCTCCCCATTGCCCTCGAAATGATGGATGGCGTCATGCTTCGCATGGTCGAGGAAGCCACCGGAGCGGGCTATCCTCTGGATGCCGCCGCCATCGTTCTTATCGAGCTCGCCGGCCCCGCGGAGGAAATCCGCGAACAGTTGCCCGTTGTCCATTCCATTTGCGAAGCGGCGGGAGCCAGAAGCGTGCGCGTTGCCGCCTCGGACGCCGAGCGCGCGCTGCTCTGGAAGGGGCGGAAGAATGCCTTCGGCGCGATCGGCCGGGTTAGCCCCACTTACCTTGTGCAGGATGGCGTCGTCCCCCGCACCCGGCTCCCCAAGGTGCTCGGCCTCATCCACCAGATCGCGCAACGCCACAACCTCACCATCAGCAACATCTTTCACGCGGGCGATGGCAACCTGCATCCCATCATCCTCTTCAACGCCCGTGTGCCCGGCGATCTGGAGCGCGCCAAACTGGCCGGGGATGAAATCCTTGAAATCTGCGTGGCCGAAGGCGGCACCATCACCGGGGAGCATGGCGTCGGCATGGAAAAGAATGAGCTCTTCGGGAAGCTTTATTCCCCGGCGCTCCAGGAGCATCTGCTTGGCCTGAAGCAAAGTTTCGACCCGGCGGGAATTCTCAATCCGGGCAAGCTGCTTCCGGCCGCTCTTACGCTCGGCCCCTTTGCTCCAGCCGGTGCTGTCCACTAAACTGGCGTTCAGCGCGGCCGGCTCCTCGCGAATGCAATGAATAGCCCCGAATCCACTCTGAACCGTAAATCTGGCCACCCGAATTCCCCGCCGGTCGCCGGCGTCCAGCCCACCGAATATGCGCGCCGCCGCGCCGCCTTGCGCGAGCGTTGCGGCGATGCGGTCATCGTTCTCGAGGGGAATATCGAAGGGGAGCGCGGCGATCCGCGTTCCAGCTTTTTCCAGGAGCCCAATTTCGCTTACCTCACCGGCTGGTTTGAATCCGGCGCTCTGCTTCTGCTTGCGCCCGCGGGCTCCGCGGGCGTCCCGCGCGAGATTCTCTTTCTTCCCCAGCCGGATCCAACCCGCGCCCTCTGGACCGGGCCCGTCACGGACCCTTCGGAAGCCGGCCTGGCCGCCCGCCTCGGCGTGGAGCATGTCGCGCCTCGCACGCGCTTTGAAGGGATTCTCGCGGAACTCCTCGCGAGCGCCGGGCGCATTGCCTGCCTCGCCGGCACGGAGCTCGAAAAGCGTCTTAAGCAATGCTTTCCCTTCCGTGAGATCCGCGGCATCGCGAAGGATCTGGCCGCCCTACGCATGGTGAAATCCCCCGCCGAGGTCGCGATTCTTCGCGAGGCGGTTCGCATCACCGCCGAGGGGCAGCGCCGCGGCTGGCGCTCTCTGCAATCTTCCGCCAGCGAGTATGAAGTCGCCGCCGATATCACCCACGAGTTTCTCCGCCTGGGCGCGGAGCGTCACGCCTTCGCGCCCATCGTCGCGTCCGGCCCGAATGCCTGCGCGTTGCACTACTCCCGTAACCGCGCCCCCCTTCGCCCCGGTACGCTTGCCATCCTCGATCTCGGCGCTGAATATCTCGGCTATGCCGGGGACCTCACCCGCACCGTTCCCATCGGCGGACGCTTTTCCGAGCGTCAGCGCGAGCTGTATGACGCGGTGCTCGAAGTTCACCGGCAAATTGTTCGCGCCGTGAAGCCTGGGGCCTTCCTCGGCCGCGAAATCCCCGGCGGTCTCCACCAGCAAGCGGTGGAGCTCTTCCGCCAGATGCGTCTTGGCCCGAAGAAAGAGCCCCTCGACCGGTTCTTTGTCCATGGCATCAGCCACCATCTCGGCATGGATGTCCATGACCCTGGCGATTCCGCCGCGCCGCTCGCTCCTGGCATGGTCGTCACCGTCGAGCCCGGTGTCTACATCGCGGAGGAAGGGATCGGCATCCGCATTGAAGACGATGTTCTTGTCACGGAAGCCGGCGCCGAGGTGCTCAGCGCTGGCCTGCCGCGGGAAGCCGCCGAAGTGGAGGCATGGCTCTCATCGTGAACGCGGAGCCAGCGCGGAAGGCGTCGCCCGGCCCCCAGGCACGCGGCCCGAATGCTCACGGTTCCGGGCCGCGCGCTCATCTCGCCCAGGCGGCCCTGTTGCTCCTGTCCCTCGTCGCCGCGTGGCTTCTCGCTGGCAGCCCGCTCGGCCACCTCGCCGATAACAATATCTCGGATGCCCTTGTCCGCCACTTTCGCTCCGGCCTCGCCGCGGAAAGCCGTGCCCCTCTTTCCGCCGGTGCGCCCGTGCTCCTCGCGATCGATGAGGAAACCCTCGGCCGTCATGGCGGAATGCGCGGCCTGCGGAGCATTCTCGCCGGCATCCTGGAGCGTATCGCTCCGCTGCACCCCAAAGTCGTCGCCATCGATCTTACCCTCGCCGATCGCGGAGACCCCGCCGAGGATGCCCGTTTAGCCCGCGCCATCTCCGCGCTTCCCGCTGTCGTGCTCGCCGCGGAAATCCGTTCCACCGGCGGTGCCTGGGAACTCCCCGCGCCGGCCTTCGCCCAGGCTGTCTCTTCCATCGGCCACGTGCATGCCGCGCCGGATCCCATGGATTCCGTCTGCCGCGCCATCCCCCTCGAAAAGGCTGTCGCCCGCGAACGTTTTTGGGCCTTCAGCCTCGAAGCCTACCGCCTCTTTCGCGGGGAGCCCTTCATTCTTGAAACCCCGGATAGCCTTTTCATCGGCAGCGTCGAAATTCCGGCGCCGCGCAACGATGGCCGGCTTCTTCAGATTCGCTATCTCCCTCCGAATGACGAATCTGGCTCCGGCATCCCCTCCGTCTCCGCCGCGCGCCTGCTTGTCGGGCCAGCCCCGGCCACCCTCCCGAAGGAGGCGGTCTTCTTCGTCGGCGTCACCGCCCCTTCCGCCGCGCGAGACCGCCTCATGACTCCCTTTTCCTACGGGCGCTCCATGCAGGGCGTTGAGATTCACGCGAACGCCTTTGAGACCCTGCGCTCCCGGCGCTTCTACCGCCCACTGCCCGCCGCCCTGGCGTTTCTCGCAAGCCTCGCGCTCGCCGCTCTCATCGGCGCGGCGTTCCTTTTCCGGAGTAATTGGCGCGCCTATGCCTTCGCGCTTCCGCCCCTCGCCGCCTCCGTCGCCGCGCCGCCCGCGGCCTATCTCAACGACATCCTCGCCCCTTCCTCCCTCCTTCTGCTCAGCGCCTTTCTGCCGTTTTTCGCATTGGCCGCGCATCGCTACTGGTTCGTCAGCCGCCGGCTCCGCCAATCCGAGCGGGAAGCCGAGAATTACCGGGGCGCCATCCATTACGTCGCCCATGAAATGCGCACCCCGCTCACCGCCATCCAGGGCTCCAGTGAACTGATCTCGCGTTACGATCTCTCCGCCCCCAAACAGAAGCAGATCGCCGGGCTGATTCACAGCGAATCGAAGCGCCTCGGCCGCCTTATCCAGGCCTTCCTCGATGTGGAGCGCCTCTCCGCCGGCCAGATGCAACTCCGCGACGAGACGTTCCAGGCATCGGATCTCGTCTCCGTTTGTGTCGAACGCGCGGGTCCCCTCGCGGAAAATAAAGAGATCACCCTCGTCGTCCAGGGCGCGCCCCCCAATGCCGCTCCCCTGCGCGGCGATCGCGAACTGCTCGAGCACGCTCTCTACAACCTCGTCACCAACGCCATCAAGTATTCGCCCGCCGGCGCCACCGTCACGGTCCGCGCCGAGCGGCGTGAAGCGGAGGCGGTAATCTCCGTGATCGATCAGGGTGAGGGGCTGAGCCCCGAAGACCAGCGCGCCGTGTTTCGCAAGTTCTATCGCACCGCTTCCGCCGAGCGATCCGGCGTCGCCGGCTCCGGCATCGGCCTTTCCATCGTGGAGCAGATCGCCAGCGCCCACGGCGGCCGCGTCGAGCTTCAAAGCCGTTTGGGAGAGGGCTCCGTTTTCTCCATCGTCCTCCCGCAAGGCGCGGGCGCATAGCCGGCCATCCGGCTTTTGCTTCCCGTCCGGCGTCATTTCACCTGGGGAACGTGATTGAATGAGGATGATGCCCCGTTTGCTGCTTGTCGAAGACGATGCGAGCGTGCGTGCCACTCTCTCCACGTTTCTGGAACTGGAGGGCTTCGAAGTCGAAAGCGCCGCCAGTTCGGACGCCGCGCTCCGCAAGCTCGCCGCCCGGACCTTTCCGCTCATCCTCTCCGATATCTACCTCGACAACCGCACCGGGCTCGATATCCTCGAAGCCGCCAAGCGCGGCGATCCCGAGTGCGCGGTGGTTCTCATGACCGGCCGCGGCAGCATGGAAACCGTCGTCGCCGCCACCCGCGGCGGCGCGTTCGATTACATCGCGAAACCGTTCGAACTCGATAACGTTCTCTCCGTGCTCCGCCGCGCCCTCGCTGCCCGCGAGCCGGATGACGCCGTTGCCGCCGAGGACGATCTGCCCGAGAGCGAGATGATCGGCTCCTCCGCCCCCATGATCGAGGTCTACAAGACCCTTTCGCGCGTCGCCCCCACCGATTCCACCGTGCTCATCGAAGGAGAAACCGGCGTCGGCAAGGAAGTCGTTGCCCGCCTCATCCACCACAACAGCGCCCGGGCCTCCATGCCTTTCTTGCCGGTCGATTGCGTCGCCGTCGCCGGCGGCCTCCTCGAGAGCGAACTCTTCGGCGCGCTGCGCGGCTCCTACACCGGGGCGGATCGGGACCGCACGGGCCTCCTCGAAGCCGCCAACAACGGCACGGTGTTTCTCGATGAAGTCGGCGATATCGATTCCGGCTTTCAGCTAAAGCTCCTCCGTTTCCTCCAGGAGCGGGAGATTCGTCCCCTCGGTTCGAACAAACCCCGCAAGGTGGATGTGCGCGTCATCGCCGCCAGCAACAAGGATCTCGCCCGCCTCGTCAGGGAGAATCATTTCCGCGAAGACCTCTATTTCCGCTTGAACGTCGTGCGCATCCTGCTGCCGCCTCTGCGCGAGCGCCGGGGCGATATCATGCTGCTCGCGCATTTCTTCCTCAATAAATACAACGCCCGCTACGGTGTCGAAACCCGCTTCCACCCCTCGGCGGTGCCCCTGCTGGAGTCTTGCGCCTGGCCCGGCAATGTGCGTCAGCTCCAGCACGTCATCGAGCGCCTTACCATCCTCGCCGAAGACCGGCGAATTCGCGCGGAGGATGTCAAGCGCGCGCTCGAATCGCCCGCTGAGACCGCTCCTCCTTCCGAATCGCTCGCGTCCAGGGAATCCGAGCAGATCCAGCGCGTTCTCGAGGCCACCGCCGGCAATAAGGCAAAGGCCGCGCGCATCCTCGGAATTGAGCGGAAAACCTTATATCGAAAACTGTCAAAAATGGGATTGGATTAAGAGATTCGCTGTTTCTTCTCTTTTCAGTGCATGGCTTATTTTGCCATGCGTGCGTCCGAAAACAGCTTATAATTAGATTAGCGATAACAAAAAGTTATCAGCATCATAAGATGCGGATTCTTGAAGAAGGGGGGAGACGACGGTGTTTGATACTTTGAGCGATCAAATTCGTGCTGGAGAAAAAGCTAGCGTGTCCAACCGGGAACGCCTGATCCGCTGGCTCCTGGTACTCCTGGTTACGGCGCTGCTCTTTCTTGGCTTCTACCTGTTACCTCACGTTGGCTGATTCCGGCAGTAGCCGGATATGACGGCGGGTCCGGGTGTGTGCGTCCTTTTCCATTCTGGAGAGTGTGTCCGCCACCCGGATTACTGCGGGCGCATAGTGAGCGTAAGAATTATAGAGCGCTAGCTTCTCCTCGAAGCTCTTCCCCTTGTAGATCTCGCTCGTCCCCAGCCGCGACCCCACGTAGCGTATCCCCTCGCGCACGGAGGAGAACGACGTCTCCGCGTTGTTCCAGCCGAAAATGTTGTTGTTCTTGTATACTTTCCCGGCGCTCGATTCCAGAAATGCGATGCTCGGCAGCAGCCGCCAATCGAGGCCGTGTTTGTCCGCGACGATCAGGAACTCTTCCGCCAGATGTGTGATCGGGCTGTCCTTCTGCCGCAAAAACTCGGAGAGCGCCTCGGCCCTCGAATCAAATTCGTACCGTGAGTGCGGAATGTGCGCGTCCGGCATAATCATGGATGGCATCGTCAGGATTGCGCCCAGCGCTACCGCTCGCACAAGTACTTGCTGCAATGGAATCAAACTCAACTCCTCATTCAAGTGGCTCTCTCCACGAAAGCCGTAACGGGTTTTCCGGCGTGCCGGAAACCGCATCGGACTTAGTTCAAGGCTGGGGACATGACTGGGGCGTTCAGCGGATCACTCCTTTGAAGAATACACTAAAGCCGCCGCATATTCATCATGCTATTCAAGGCATACATATCTAAACTAAGTAAATTTTACACTGAACGCCATCGGATTTGAGGCCATAAATTCTTTATATGACATTTGCAACTGATTGATACCACATGAGATACCATTAAAATAGAAACTTGTATCGCACTTCCCTTCATGAACGGCCAAAATTCCGCATTATCCAGTGAATAGCTTCAGCCCATGAGTACAGTGGCGCTTGACACCCGGATTGTCCATAGCGGTGCCATTCATCATTCCTTACCAAAATCTC
>CAZXBZ010000094.1:0-10425 GCA_964639135.1 uncultured Solibacteraceae bacterium
GCTTATAGTAGGAAGCGATTGAGCCGGGCGTTGCGCCGGTCCGGACGGCGCTCATCATCTTGGCTGCAAGATACCCCATTCCGCAAGGAGGGGCGGGGAACCGCGTGGTGCGGATGGGGATGGGGCCGTGAAGCTCTCGCCACTGCCTCCGGCAACGGCGGTTAGCCTTATGGGATCGATCGGGAGGGTACGAAGACGGAGGCGCTCGCGGCGAAGAAAATGTCCAGATCCGAAGCGGATTGGGGGGGCTTGCGAACCTGGCGGCTTGGCCAAGCGCCATCGCGAAGCCATCCGGGCAAACGGGCAAAGCAAAGGCCGCTCACCGTTGCAGGCGAGCGGCCTTTTCTTGTTGAAGCCGCCGAGGGCGCGCTTCGATATGGACGCTCCTTTATGGCTGCACGGAGACGTAAACTCCGGTGCGGGTGAAGACCCCGTCCAACTCCGCGACGACCTCATGATCGCCCTCCGTCAGCGACGGGACCGTGACGTTGAATTGGTCAAGCCCCGTGGAGGAGAGCCCCGCGAAGCCTACCGTTGCGGGCACGCCGCCGATGGTGATCTTCAGCAGGTCCTTATCCACAAGCGATGCCGCGCCCTGGAAGAGCCGCGATGGATCGACCGGCGGATTCGTCGCCCCGAAACCGGTGGCGAAGATCTGGATAACCTCGCCGGGTTTGGCCGGGCGCGACAAGGGGGCCGTGGTGAACAAGCCGGCCGGGCCTACCGGGCTGTTATCCAGATGCAGCGCGGCGGCATACTTGCCGTTCATCGGTCCGAAAGTGAAGAACGCGGGCAGAGTCGCGGTGAGATACACCTTCGCGGCTTCGGAAAGAGCGCCATTGACACTGACCACTACTTCCGCCCCGCCCAACGGCACGCCAGCTTGAGGCAGCACGTTGAGCTGGCCAGGGCTTACATACGCGATGGCCGCTTTTTGTCCGCCGATGGTGACTTCCACTCCGTCGAGCCGGGTGGGAAGCAAGCCGCCGGTGAAATCGGAGGTGCGCCATTGACGCGTTGTCGTCGCAAGGTTTGTCCCGAAGATACTGATCCAGGTGTTGACGGCGCCGCCTTGCTCGAAACTCGCGCCGTTCACGATGCCCGCGGAGCCGATATACGGATTATCCATCGGCGCCAATTGCACCCGGTAAGCCACCGGGATCTCAAAGGTTTGGAATTTGTTGGCCGGGCTGGAGACGGTGATCGCCGTTTCATAAAGGCCCGGGAGGAAGTTCAGATTGCGCAGCGACGCGGTAATGGCCGTGCCCCGCGATTCGGAGACTGCAACCGCCTGCAGCCAGTTCGCCGAGGGCGGGATAGAAAGTGTCGCGTCGAAGTGTTCGCCGGGCCGGCCCAGTAGTACGGTTTGTGCCAGCGGAAGCGCCTGTCCGCTGATACGGGAGAAATACAGCGAGCGTGGAGAGACCGGGGCCGCTTCCGGAGTTCCGGCCGGGGGGAGCACCCGGATTCGCGCCGGCAGTTCGACGACGGCGCTGTTCGAAGTTGAACGGATGCGGATGGTCCCAACCAGCGTGCCGCGCGTGAGCCCGGTGGGGTTTGCGGTGAATAGTATGTTGATGGGCGTTGTTCCGGTGGTCCTGCGGGCGCGGAGCCAAGTTGCGCCGCTTACCTCGATGGTGAAATCCAGCGGTTCTCCCGTACTGCCGATAGCGAGGCCCTGGGAGATCTCCGTGGTGCTGCCCTCGGATACCGTAAAGGTCACGATGCCGCTTGAGAGGGAAAACGTCGTGCCGGGAGGAGTGGTGCCGCCGCCGTCCGGGTTTGCCGCCTGGCTGACGGTGAAAATTGCGCTGCCGAGACGAATGACGCCCTGTCGCGCTGTCGTTTCGGGGTTCGCGCCGACGGAATAGTTCACGGAGCCGCTGCCGGTGAACTGCGCGGGGGAGACAGTGATCCATGGAGCGCCCGAAATCGCCGCCCATGCGGTTGTTTCCGGATCCGCGGTGACGTTCACGGTGCCCGTGCCGCCTTCCACCGGAAGGCTCGCGCCATTCGAGGAAAGGCTGAATGTAGCGAGGCTGCCCGCCGCCTGCACGACCGTGAGGGATTTATCGAGAATCGATACAGTCCCCGTGCGCTGGACGCCGCCGGTATTGGTGGCGACCGCGATCGAGAGCGTGCCGGAACCGACATCGGGCGGGGTTACCACCGTGAGCCAGGAGGCATTTGAGATTGCCTGCCAGCGCAGATTGGCCGGCTGCACCAGTACGGTGATGGTGCGCAACCCGCCAGCGGCCGGCGCCGAGATTTGATCCGGCAGGAATTGGACGACCGCGAAGAGGGGCTCCTGAACCGCGTAGAAGACCGCTGGCCCGATGGTTACCTGAGCGGTACGCGCCACGTTGGTGTCGTTCGCTTCCGCCTGGAGCTGCACGGCGCCTGGCCCGTTGCCGGATCCCACGGCGGTGAGCCATGCGGCGTTTGAACTCGACGACCACGCCGTACCAGCCGGGGCGGATACGTTTATGGTGATCGTTCCGCCGACGCCCGTAAAGGTTCCGTTTGGAGGCGAGATCGTGAAATCGGTCTGCGCGGCCGCCTGGAAAGCGGCGAGTAGAACGAAAAGCGAGGTGAGAAGCGTAAGCCGCAACGAATGTGCCCATCCCGGCCGCCGTGCCAGCGGACCACGTGAGCCGGAGAGTTGATTTGTCATCATCATCGGTTACCACCTATTCCCGCGAAATCCCGGCACTGGGATGGAACTCTGAAAGGTAAAGCTCCACGCGCCAGAACTATCGAATACACCATCCTATTTCAGACCCTGGCTGGATTGTGAATGACTAGGATGTAAAATTCAAGTCTACTCCGTTTTGTTTTGGACGGAGATACCGAAAAAGGCGGCTTGGAAGCCGCCCTTTTCATTCGTTTCCCGCTCGAAACGCCGGAGCCGGGGGCCGTTAATGTTCGACGATGATCACCGCGCCCACTTGCGTGGTGAAGCCGTCCATCTCAACCCGCAACGGGTGCTCGCCCACGGTCAGCGCCGCGAGTTTGATGTTGATCTGGTAAAGACCCGGCGCCACCAGACCCGCGTATTCCACCACGGCGTTCAAGCCTCCCACGGTAACGCTCAGCTTCTCCAGGTTCGCCAGGGGGAGCGCGCCGGTGAAGAAGCGCGACGGATCCGCGTTGGGAGTTGTCGCACCGAATCCCGTCGCGTAGATAGCGATGGCTTCAAGCGCTTTTGCCGGACGCGCGCGCGGCAGCAGCCCCGCCGGGCCAACCGGATCGGCGTTGCCGTGCTGGGCCGCCGGGTATTTGCCGCCCTGTGGTGAATACATGAAGAAGGCCGGCGCGCGGTCCGCAATCCAGAGGTATCCCGCTTCGGACGGCTGGCCGTTCGCGCGAACTTCCACCGGCACCCAGCCGCGGTCTGGAATGGCCGGGACAAGTGCGTTCACCTGCGTGGGACTCACGTAGGAAATGGCCGCACGTACCCCTCCAACGTAGACTTCCGTTCCGCCGACATTGGTGGGCAGCACCGCACCGTTCGCGGTGGACGGATTCCAGCTTTGGGTCGTGCTCGCGAGATCAGCGCCGAAGACGCTGATCCAGGTGTTGGGCGCGGCGCCCGCGGCGAAGGTGGCTCCGTTCGTCAAGCCGCCGGAGGAGATTCGCGGGCCGCTTCCGCCAGCCAGGTTCACCACGTAGCGAACGGGGATCTCGAAGGTCTTGAACTGGAAGCTGTTGCTTTCCACCGTGATGAGCGAATCGTAAATACCCGGTACGAGATTCACATCACGGATTGAGGCGTCGATGAACGTTCCCGTAGTATCCGAGGAAAGCGCGACGCGCAGCCACGCATTCGATTGGATGGAAAGATTCGCGCCCACGACGTCGCCGGGCGCGCTCAGGCGGACGCGCTGCGCACCCGGCACGCCGCCGCCAAACTGGCGGCTGAAGAAGAGGCTCTTCGGCACCGCGGGCAGCGGAGGCATCGCGCCCGGAGGATTCACGCTCAGCGTGGCGGGCACGGTCAGCGGCGTGCCGCCATCGGGTGTAATCACAATGTTTGCACTGTAGGTTCCACTCGAAAGGCTGCCCGGATTCGCTGAAAACTGTATGGTTGCCGGAGTTGTCCCGGAGCTTGCGGCGGCGGTAAGCCAGTTGCCGCCCGATACGGAATTGATCTGGATGGAGAAATTCAGCGGGTCGCCCGAGCTCGAGAGGTCGAGGGTACGGCTAAGCGTGGAACTTCCGCCCTGGTTCCGCACGAAGCTCAGGGAAAGCGGCGAAGCGGAAAGCGTGGGCACCGGTTCCGGTTCATCGCTCACCCCCGCCTGCACTACGGTGAAGGTTTTTCCGGCGATGGTGACCGTTCCCGTCCGGGGGTCGGTGGAAGCATTTTCCGCCACGCTGTAATTCACCGTGGCATTCCCGGAGTAATTGGGTCCGTTGGTGACCGTGATCCACGAGTCGTTCGACGCCGCCGTCCAGCTTGGGTTTCCGGCCGAAACGGCCACCCCCACTCCGCCCGTCTTTCCGGCGGCCGGCGCGGTTGTGGATTCGGGGTTCAAGGTAAAGGTGGCGTCCATGGAGGTCTGGATGACGCGGACCTTGCTGTTCAGCACGAATACATCGGCGGTACGCTGCGCGCCGGTCGTGTTGGAAAGAATGCGAAGTTTCAGCGTGCCGTCGCCGTTCATCGGGGCGGAAAGAATCTGAATCCAGCTCGCGGTGGTGACGCCCGCCCAGGGAGCACCTTCGGGCGAGACATCCACGGCCACGTCGCGCGTTCCGCCGAAACCATCGATCTCAATGACGGATGGGTCGAGGATAGCCGTTCGCTCGGGCGGTTCCTGGATAAATTCGAAAATCACATACGTACTCGACCCGGCAAGATTCGCGCGGAAGCGGTTGGTGCGGGGGAAGGGCGTGGTGTTTTCGGTGTAGTTGAAGATGATCTGGTTTGTACCCTGGAATAAGAGATCCGGGTTGATCGCGGGATTGGGCTGTGTAATCGTAATCCAACTGCTGGGGTCCGGCGTATCGGTGCTTCCATCGACGATCAACTGCCATTCGGGGCCGACCGCGGGTGATGTGGAAACCGTGAACGAGGCCGTGCCCGCGTGGTAATCGACCGTTCGATTCAATGGGGCGCTGATCTGCGCCGCCGCGAGGCCCGCAAAGCATACGCTAAGCAAAAACAGTAAAAAGTAACGATATTGTCCGCGGTGTCCGGACAATTTCGCCAGAGAGGCTGGAATGGCTTGAGCGCGGGCATTTCGCGAGCGCGCCCTTTCTTGTGGAGGAAGTATGGCAAGCAGGTGGGAGGTCACAATCACCTTCTGTATAAAAAGAAGAATTCAGTCTGAAGCTGGAGTATAACGGATCTTGTTATTGCGGGCAAGAATCTACAGTACGCGATGTAAGTGATTGGGTTAGTAGTGGGAAACGGCTTCCAGCGCCTGTATAAAGCCGGAGTGAGCGTCCCCGAGGCGGTGTTTGCGTTGCGCGCCCGGCCTCCGGCTGGAACAATGGAACACAGGGGCGGCCATGCCGCCGGACGAATATCTTCGAGGTGCGATAGTGCGAGAGCGGGAGAAGCGGCGTGGCGACTGAGCCGATCCGGACGGGCATTGCGGGTTACGGGCTGGGGGCGCGTATTTTTCATGCGCCTTTTCTCGCGGCGATCGAGGACTTCGAAATCACGCATTTCGTGCAGCGGTCTTCCACCTCCGCGGCGGAGGCGTATCCGGGCGTTCGGATTATGCGTTCCGTTGAGGAATTGGTGGCGCTGCCGGATGTGGATCTTGTGGTGATTACCACTCCGAACGCCACGCATTTCCCCCTGGCGAAGCTGGCGCTGGAAGCCGGAAAGCACGTCGTGGTGGATAAGCCCATGTGCGAAACCGCGGCGCAGGCGGAGCAACTGCTTCAGGTGGCGCGGGCTTCCGGCAAGGTATTTTCGGTTTTTCACAATCGCCGATGGGATGGTGATTACCGCACGGTCCGCGAGATCGCGCGGCAAGGCCTGCTTGGCGACATCCACGAATTTGAATCCCATTTCGACCGGTATAAGCCGCAATTGAAGGAAGGCTCCTGGAAGGAAGAGCCCGGCCCCGGCACGGGAATGCTCTTCGACCTGGGCTCGCACCTCATCGATCAGGCTCTCACCCTGTTCGGCCAGCCTCGGCGGCTTTTCGCGGACTTGAGGAGCCAGAGGCCGGGAAGCCGCATCGACGACAATTTCGAGGTGATTCTCGATTATGGCCGGCTGAAAGCCACGCTCAAGTGCGGCACGATGGTACGGGAGAAGCCGCCCCGCTTCCAAGTGCTTGGGGCTCTGGGCGCATTCGTGAAGCACGGGATGGATCCCCAGGAGGAGCGGCTGATCAAGGCCGATGTTCCGCGGTGGCGTCCGGATCTCGGGAGCGACCCGGAAGAGAACTGGGGCCTGCTGCATACCGTCGTCAACGGCCTTACCTATAAAGGCAGAGTGGAAACTTTGCCTGGAGACTACGCCGGGTACTATCGAAATGTGGCCGCCGCCATCCGGGGCAGGGAAGCGCTGGCCGTGACGCCGGAACAAGTGGTGACGTTGATGAAGGTGCTGGAACTGGCGCGCGCGAGCAGCCGCGAAGGCCGCTGGCTGGCCTTCGGCGCCTAGCGAACCCCGGCTCGCCGCGAACCGGAGCAGATCGAAGGAAGTATAACCAGGGAGAGGCAGACATCATGAGTAAGACACAATCCGACATCGGCCTGATCGGCCTGGCGGTAATGGGCCAGAATCTGGCTTTGAACATCGCGGACCACGGATTCCGGATTTCGGTTTATAACCGGACCACCGCCACGATGGAGAAGTTCGTTGCGGAGAACACCGGCGTGCCGGGGCTCACCGGGCACGCGGAATTGGCGGAGTTTATCCAATCGATCGCGAAGCCGCGCAAGGTGATTCTGCTGGTAAAGGCCGGCAAGGCGACTGATGCCGTGATTGGCGAACTGGTACCGCTGCTCGAGGAGAACGACATCATCATCGATGGAGGCAACGCCAACTGGATGGACACCATCCGGCGGGAGCGGGACCTTGCGGCGAAAGGGATCCGCTTTGTCGGTTCCGGCGTGTCGGGCGGAGAAGAGGGCGCGCGCTTCGGCCCCTCCCTGATGCCGGGCGGCCAACTGAGCGCCTACGAGGAGATCGAGCCGATCTGGACGGCCATCGCCGCGAAAGTGGATGCGGAGACGGGCAAACCGCTTACCGGAGCCGCTCCGGGCAAGCCCATTACCGGGGGAGTGGCCTGTACGGCTTATATTGGCCCCAATGGCGCCGGGCATTACGTGAAGATGGTTCATAACGGCATTGAATACGGCGATATGCAGATGATCTGCGAAGCCTATTCGCTGCTCACGAATCTGCTGGGACTTTCAGCCCCCGAGGCGGGCCGGATTTTCGAGAAGTGGAACACGGGCGTTCTCGATAGCTTTCTCATTGAGATTACCGCCGACATCCTGCAGCAGGTGGATACCGCCACGGGCCGTCCGTTCGTCGATGTCGTGCTCGATACGGCGGGACAAAAGGGCACCGGGAAGTGGACTTCGGTGAGCGCGCTCGACATGGGGGTGCCCGCCCCCACGGTGGCGGAAGCCGTATTCGCCCGCTTCATCAGCGCGGTGAAGGAAGAGCGCGTCGCAGCATCGAAGATCCTGGCCGGGCCCGCGCCGAAATTTGAAGGGGACCGGGAAGCATTGATCGACGCGATTCACGATGCGCTCTATTGCTCCAAAATCTGCAGCTACGCGCAGGGCTTTCAACTGATGCGGGCCGCCGAGGCGGAATACAACTGGACGCTCAACTTCGCGGAGATCGCGCGCATCTGGCGAGGCGGCTGTATTATTCGCGCCCGTTTTCTGCAGAAGATTACCGAAGCCTATCTGCGCGATGGGCGGCTTCAAAATCTGCTGCTCGATTCCTACTTCAAGAGCGAGATCGACCGCGCGCAGGCCAACTGGCGCCGCGTGGTGGCCGCCACGGCCGAGAACGGGATTCCCGCGCCAACGTTTTATTCGGCGCTGGCCTACTACGACAGCTACCGTTCCGAACGGCTCCCCGCGAATCTGCTGCAAAGCCAGCGCGATTACTTCGGCGCGCACACCTATGAGCGCGTGGATCAGCCGCGCGGCAAGTTCTTCCATCTGGATTGGCCCGCGCCGGGCCGTCCGCAAATCGCGGTGTAGAAAACCGCCGGGCAACGGACGATTGGCCGCGGGCCGCCCTCCAGGGCGGCCCGCGTTGTTCCTGGACCATTCTTTCGCGTGACGCCGGGGAATCCCGGATATTGTATAGAAGGCTGGCCCGTTCCCTCTCGGCCAAAGCCTTGCCAGCGCACGGCGGCGGCAAGGCGGCATGCCGAAGCACGGCATGCGGGGCGGACGCAGCGACAGTATGAATCGCAGAAACCAGGAGACTCCCGAACACACCAGATGGCTCGCCATCTTCGGCGCGGTTTTCCTGATGGCGCACTTCATCAGCGGCAAGGCGGCGCGCGACTCCCTCTTTCTTGTCAACTTCTCCGTCGAAGCTCTGCCCCGGATGACCATCTTCGCGGCGGCGACTTCCATTTTGATGGTCCTGCTGTGGTCTCGCCGCCTGGCCGCGAAATCGCCAGCGGCCCTCGTGCCCGCCGCGCTGCTTGGGGCATCGGTGACGCAGTTCGTTCTCTGGGGTTTGTACTTTCTCTCTCCCCGGATTTCGTCGGTGCTGTTTTACCTCTACATGATCGGCCCGAACGCGATTCTGCTTTCGTCGTACTGGTCTTTGTTGAATGAGCGATTCGACCCTCGCGAGGCGAAAAGACTTTTCGGAAGGGTAGCCGCTGGCGGCACGTTTGGAGGCCTGGCCAGCGGCCTGATCGCGGATCAACTCGCGGGCGTTTTCGGCCCCGCGATCCTGCTGCCGTTCCAGGGCACGCTGCAATTTCTTGCATTCCTGCTGATCCGGCGGCTGGGCGCGCCGATGTCCGCGAACCAAATACCAGCCCCGGCGGCTCCTCCCCCGGACTTCGCCGCGGGGCTGCGGATTCTCAAGAAAAACCGCTACCTCCTTACGCTGGCCTCGCTGGTTTTTCTGGTGACCATGAGCGCGAATCTGCTCGATTATGTCTTCAAGGCGGGCGTGACGGAGGCTTTGGGGCGGGGCGATAGCCTGGTGTCGTTCTTCGCCTTGTTTTATGCGTTCGCCGGCCTGGTGACCTTCCTGATGCAGACCTTCGTGGCGCAATGGTTTTTTGAGCGCCTGGGATTAACGCGAAGCCTCTTTGCCCTGCCGGTCTCCTACTTTTTAGGCGTATTCAGTTCGCTTGTGATTCCCGGGCTTGGTGGCCTGGTGGGCTTGCGGGGCGCGGAATCGGTTACACGAGGCTCGATCTATCGCTCGGGTTATGAAATTTGCTACACGCCGGTGAGCAAACTGGAGAAGCGGGCCACCAAGACGATCGTGGATGTTGGGGCCGACCGGCTGGGAGAAGCCGCAGGAGGCACTCTCGTCCAGGCGCTTCTGCTGGCGGGGCTTACGGGTGGTTCGGCCGGGTTGCTGGCCGCCGGCTGCGCGCTCAGCCTGGGCGCCGGCCTGATTACCCTTCGCCTGGGGGGCCTCTACGTGAAAACGCTGGAGCGCAGCCTGATTTCGAGCGCCCGCGAGCTGGAAGATCCGGACGAACTCCCCAATTGGAGCGTGGATAGTATCGTTCTGGGAGCGGCCGCGGGGCTCACCGTCCGGTCGGCCGTCACTCGCGAGAGCGGGACACACGCCTCGAAGGCGCGCATACCGACGGAGGAACTGGCTCCGCGCGCCGTGGCGGAGGCCGGGCCGGCCGCCGCGGATGAAATGCCAGGGGAGGCCGTGGCGAGAGACCCGCTGCTCCAGCGCATCGCGGCGTTGCGTTCGGCCGACTATAACCAGGTGCGGCAAGCCTTGCTGGACCGCGCCCCATGCAGCCCGGAAGTGGTTCCGTTCCTGATACCGCTTCTCGCCTGGGATGAAGTCGCCGAACTGGTGATTCGGCAACTGCGGAAGACGCCCTGCTCAAGCGCGGGCCAGCTCGCCGACCAGTTGCTCAACCCGAAGCAGGATTTTTCCATCCGCCGCCGGATTCCGCGCATCCTGAGATACTGCCCCTCCCAGCTTTCAGCCGAAGCTCTGATCGAAGGGCTGCGGGACCAGCGCTTCGAGGTGCGCTACCGGTGCGGCAAGGCGTTGTTTGCCGTCACCAGCGCGAGCGCGGACCTTATGATCGACCGGAACCGCATTCTGCGCGCCGTGGAACGCGAATTCTACGTGAGCAAGACGGTTTGGGATAGCTACCGGCTTCTTGAACGTCTGGAGGATGCCGAAGAGAACCTGAACTTTGACGAGGTGTTGAAAGACCGCACCAATAAGGGCTTGGAGCATGTGTTCACCTTGCTCTC
>CAZXBZ010000095.1:0-10347 GCA_964639135.1 uncultured Solibacteraceae bacterium
CGATCGGTTGGAGCTGGGCCCCTTTGTGGTCGAGTTTTTCCACACCAGCCACAGCACAGGCAGCACATAAATCACCATCGGCGCACGGATGAGAATCATCAGTCCCAATGCCAGACTTGCGCTCCATACCCTGCCCTGCCAGCAAGCCCAGAAAGCCAGCATCAGCAGACCCGCCAGCGTACCTTCCGGGAAAAACATCACCGAGAATCCGTTTTCCAGATACTTGCCGGTCTGGATCAGCGCCTTGGCTCCCGCGCGCGTATCCGTGCGGTCCACCGCGATCTCGCCCGAAAGCGCGAACATCCAGCCGACCACCGGAACGGAAAACAGCTCCTTTTTGGCTACCCATTTGAGATCCAGCGGCAGCCGGCATAGCACCGGGATGTCCGTGTGGCTTTGGTGATTCGCGACAACGATGAACGGGCCTTTGAGCGTGGACGGATCCGGACCCTCGATCTGGACGCGCCAGGACGGCACGAATCTGGAAATCAGCGCCCCGCAGCCATGCACAAACCGGCCCGCCCGCCTCCGGTAGGGGTCGCGGTCGAAGGCGCGGATAAGCAGCATAATCAGCAACTGAGGTACCGCCAGAAGCCCCGTAAGGCCCCAAACCCAGATGGATCGAATGAGACGAACGAACATGGCGTGGGTACGCGCGGGCACGCCTCGCGTGTACATCCTTTAGTCTGGCATAGTAGCGGGAGTGGCGCATGTCACGCGAGCGGCGCGGCGAAGTTCCTGGACCCCGGTGTTTCGCCCTGAATCTGAAAGAGTGCAATGTCGATTTTGAGGATGGCGCGGGCCGCGAAAAGCTACCCAGGCGAGGGGGGCGGCCCCGCCACGGTGGCGCTGAGCGGCTTTACCTATACGTTCCAGGCGGGCGAGTTTGCCGCCCTGGTGGGACGAAGCGGCTGCGGTAAGACCACCCTGCTCAATCTCGCGGGAGCCATGGATTTCCCCACGTCCGGCGAGGTATGGATTTGCGGCCGGCTGACCAGCGAACTGGACGATAACGCCCTCACGGCGCTCCGCCGGACCAGCATCGGCTTCGTCTTCCAGTTCTTCCAGTTACTCCCCACGCTGAACGCCGTGGAGAACGTCGAACTGCCTCTCCTGCTCGCCGGCGCCTCGAACGCCAGGGCACGCGCCATGGAGCGCCTCGAATGGGTGGAAATGGCCGCATTCGCGGGCCGGATGCCGCATCAGCTCTCGGGCGGTGAAATGCAGCGAATCGCCATCGCGCGCGCGATGGTCCACAACCCAAGCCTGCTGCTTGCCGATGAGCCGATCGGCAATCTCGACAGCGCCACCGGCCGCATTGTCCTCGGTCTTCTCCGCAAGGCCGCATCCGAACAAGGCGCTACCGTTCTCATGGCGACGCACAGCGCCGAATCCACCGCCGTCGCCGATACAGTGATCCACCTGCGCGACGGCGTCATGGAACGAGTGAGCCGCCCCGCATGAACCGGGTTAAGCTATTTCGCCGGCTCATCCTTCGGCCCCTGCTGCGCGACCGGCTTCGAAGCCTCCTCGGCTTGGCCGCGATTACTCTGGGAGTCTCCGTGGTGATCGCAATCGATCTTGCGGGCGGCGCGGCGGCGGGCTCATTCCATTCCTCCATGGAAACCCTGAGCGGCAAGGCCGTGTTCGAGATCGATGCCGTTGGCGGCATACCCGAGGAAATACTTGGAAAACTCTCGGCCATCCCTCTGCCCCTGAGTTTCGATCCTCGCAAGGAGGAGTATGTGCGTGAGCAGCGGAGCGGCCTCACCGTGCCACTCATCGGCATGGACCTTATCTCTCACGCGGGGAGCGGCATGGCGCTGGGCGGAGACCCTTCGCTCTCCATTCTCGACACCCCGAATGCCGCCTGGGCAGGCGCCGGTCTCGGCGTGAAGCCGGGGGACGATCTGCGCATCGTGGTGCGGGACCGGCTGGAGACGCTTCGCGTCGCGGGGCTGCTGCCAGCCCGCGAAAGCGGCCGCGGGCCGGGCCGAACCATCATCGTCGATCTCCCCGTGGCTCAGCGCCTGACTCGCGATGCCGGCCGCGTCGATCGAATCGGCGTCACCGCGCCGGATTCTCTGCTCGCCCGCGAAGGCCCGGAGGGCATTCGCCGCGCCATCGAGGCGGTTCTTCCGCCCGGCGCGGAACTGCGCGATGCCGGCGCGAATACGAAAGCAAACCGCAAGATGCTGGACGCATTTCGCTGGAATCTGCGCATCCTCAGCGGCATCGGCCTCATCGTCGGCGCTTTCCTGATCTACAACACTGTCTCGGTGTCCGTGGCGCGCCGGCGCGGCGAGATTGGCGTTCTTCGCGCGCTGGGCGCCACACAGCCCGGCGTGCGGGCGCTATTCCTCGCGGAGGCCGCGGTTCTCGGCTTCGCGGGCGGCGCTCTGGGGGCGGCCATGGGGCGATTGCTCGCGCAAGCCGCGGTAGGAACCCTGGCAACCACCGTCAACACCCTCTACGTCAGCAGCACGCCATCCGCGATCTCTCTTGGCTGGGGACATATCGTGCTCAGCGTCGTTCTGGGGCTCACCGTGGCGCTTCTCGCGGCGTTCGCGCCCGCGCGGGAAGCGGGCCGCATCGCCCCCATCGAAGCCATGGCGCGCGGAGGAGGCGAATACCGTTTTCACCTCGCGGTAAAGCGGAACGCCGCGGCCGGAGGTCTTCTGCTGGCCGCCGGCGGCGTATTCTCGAAAATGCCTCCAATCGGTGGCCGTCCGCTGTTCGGCTACCTTGCCGCCCTGCTGCTGATTCTTGGCGGCGCGCTGCTCACTCCCGCGCTCGTCCTGCTTCTTCACCGCCTGACCCATCGCCGTATCCGCCGCGTCCTGGGCGTGGAGGCAATGCTCGCGTCGCGCGGCCTTGTGGGCTCGCTGCGCAGATCCTCCATCCTCGTCGCCGCGCTGGCGACGGCCGTGGCCATGATTACGAGCGTGGCCATCATGGTGGGAAGCTTCCGGGAAACCGTCGCCGCCTGGATGGACACACAACTCACCGCCGATATTTACATTCGGGCCGCCGCGCCCTCGGCGCCCGGCGTTTTTCCGCCCATGGACGCCCGCATCGCCGATGAGCTTGAATCGCTTCCCGAAGTGGCCGCCGTGGACCGCTTCCGAAGCGTACCCATCCAGGCGGGCGGCCTCCCCGCGTCGTTCGGCTTCGGCGACTCTCAACGGATGCTCCGTGAAGGCCGGATGCGGTTTCTTCCCGGTGAAGACCGCGCGGCCATCCTCCGCAAGCTGCCGGCGGGGCCGTATGTGGTTGTCAGCGAGCCTTTCTCGCGAAAGCACAATGTCTCCACCGGCGGCCGCTTTCCCCTGCCCCTGCCCGGCGGCCCGATGATGGTCACGGTCCTCGGCGTCTATACCGATTATTCGAACGAACGGGGGGCGGTCTACGGCGACCGCCGCGTTTTCGGAGAGCGGTTTCCCCAGCCGCTCGTCTCGAACATCGGCATCACCCTCAAACCCGGGGTCTCCATCGCTCAAGGAGAGCGCGCCATCGAGAAGCGCCTGGCGAGCCGGCAGGTGCTCATTACCGCGAACCGCGCCCTGCGCGAGCACGCGATGCACATCTTCGACCAGACTTTCGCGATCACCTGGGCGCTCGAAGCCGTGGCGATCTTCGTGGCGGTGATGGGCGTGGTCGGCGCCTTGGCGACCCTGGTGATCGATCGCCGCCGTGAACTGAGCGTCCTGCGCTTTCTGGGCGCTTCCACGGGGCAAATCCGCTCTCTCGTGTACTTCGAAGCGGGCCTGCTCGGATTGCTTTCCAATGCCGCCGGACTCGCGCTCGGCTTCGCCTTGTCTCTCATTCTGATCTACGTCATCAACCGCCAGAGTTTCGGCTGGACCTTTCAATTCCACTGGCCCGGCGGGCTGCTTTTGAGCGCTCTCACCCTGATCTACGCCGCCACGCTCGCCTCCGCCTGGTACCCCGGGCGGCTCGCAACCCGCCTCAACCCCATCGAGGTGATCCACGAAGAATGAAACCCGCCACCTTGCCGCTCTTTCTCATTGTCCTGCTTGCGTGCCCGGTCTTCGCCGCGGAGTGGAAGCTTGCGCTGCCCGGTTATCACTACTCTTTCCCCCGTGATCATTTCGATCACCCCGGATACCGTACCGAGTGGTGGTATTTCACCGGCAACCTCCGCGCAAGCGATGGCCGTGATTTCGGCTATGAACTCACCTTTTTCCGGCATGGACGCCGCGCGTTTCCCGAGCCGTCTTCCGGCGTTTGGGATACGGGGGAGCTCTTCCTCGCGCATCTCGCGCTCAGCGATATTCGCGGCGGGAAGTTCCGCCACGCCGAACGGCTGAACCGCGCCGGGCCTGGCCTTGCCGGAGTGGATCGGGAAACAAGGCGCATCTGGAATGGGAATTGGAGTGTTACGCTCAACGGAGAGCACGGCTGGAAGCTCCAGGCCGTCGGTGACGACTTTACCCTCAGCCTCGATTTGCGCAGCGAGAAAGCTCCGGTAATACACGGTGAAAACGGCGTGCACCGGAAGGCCGCGGACCCCGGCAAGGCCTCGCACTACATCTCCCTTACACGTCTTGCGGCCGCCGGCGAGTTGCGGCTCGAAGGCCGGCGCTTCGACGTGACCGGCTCCTCCTGGATGGATCACGAGTTCTTCACCGAATCAATGAGCGGCGGCCAGATCGGCTGGGATTGGTTCTCCATCCAGTTGAGCGACAATACCGAGCTGATGCTCTACCGCCTGCGGCTTCGGGATGGCGGCATCGATTCCCACTCCGGCGGTACGTATATCGCGGCGGATGGCGCATCCACCCCGCTGAAGCTCTCCGAGATCACCTTCAAGAGCACGGCGGCCTGGAAGAGCCCGGAGACCGGCGCGGTGTATCCCATCGCCTGGCAAATCACCATCCCGCGCCTCGGCCTTGAGCTCGCGGCGCGGCCCCGAATGGAAGCGCAGGAACTGACCAGCAAGCGCAAGATCGGCCCCAGCTACTGGGAGGGCGCAATGCGCTTCAGCGGCACGCGCGACGGTAAGGCGGTCACCGGCGCGGGCTATCTCGAACTCACCGGCTACGCGGGCGATGCGGGCTTGCATGGCGGCGCGGGAGAGGCAAGCGATCGCGGCGGCATGACCCGTTGAACCGGAGCCGCTACCCCGCGAGAAACGGATTCGTGCGCCGTTCGATGCCGATCGTCGTCGCCGGGCCGTGGCCCGCGATCACGCGCGTGTCATCCGGAAGCGTCAGCAGTTTCTCGCGGATACTCTCGAGAAGCTGCTTATGGTTTCCCCCCGGCAGATCCGTGCGCCCGATACTTCCCCGAAACAGCACATCGGCGGAAATTACCATCGCTTCCGCCGGCAGATAGAAGCTCACGTGGCCTGGAGCGTGGCCCGGCGTAAACAGCACTTCGAGCCGCAAGGAGCCGCACTTGATCGTTTCTCCCTCTTCGAGCCAGCGCGCGATCTCAACTCGCGGCGGAGTCGCAATGCCCACCCAGGCCGCCTGATCCGCGAGATTTTCATAGAGCCCGCGATCCCCGGCGTGCATCGCCGCCGGCGCGCCGGTGTGCCGCTGAACCTCGAGCGCCCCGGCCACGTGATCGATATGCGCGTGGGTGAAGAGAATTTCCTTCACTTTCCAGCCGCCCTCCCCGATCGCTTCAATCAGCGCGCGCGGCTCATCTCCGGGGTCGATCACCAGAGCCTCGCGCGTCTCCTCATCCCCCAGCAGAGAGGCGTTTGCTTGCAGCGGTCCAAGAGCTAAAATGCGATGGAACATCTTCCTGATTGTACAATCGAAGGTTAATGCGGTATCTCATGTACATCTTTTACCGGGACGCCGTTTTAATTTGGGGGCGAAATCATGCAACTTGATTCATACAATGCACTGCGCGACCGCTCGGCGGTTATTCCGCTGGACGGCCAGGGGCTGATTCTTGTGACGGACGAAGACCGCGTGCGCCTGCTGCACTCGATGACGACGAATGCAATCAATACCCTGACGCCGGGCGAAGGATCCATCGCGCTCTTTCTTAGCGACAAGGGCCGCATACTGGCCGAAGGCCTTGTACTCTGCTGCGACGGAAACTTTCTCGTCGATATCGATCCACCCACCCGGCAGACCGTGATGGAGCATCTCGACCGCTACATCATCATGGATGTCGTTGAAATCGAGGACGTCAGCGACGCCTATTGCGTTCTGGGCGTCGAGGGTCCTGAAGCCGCGAAGTTGCTGGAGAGTCTCGGGGCTCCTCTCCCCGATAAGCAGTTCGCGCACACAAGCTGGGGCGATGCGCTTGTCGCGAAGTACAGCTACACCGGCGGACCGGGATACCGTCTTTACGCCCCGGCCGCCATGCGGGAAGAGCTGCTGGAGCGCCTCAAGGGCGCGGGCGCCGCTCTCTGCGATCTCGCCACCGCGGACGCCGTGCGCCTCGAATACGGACGCCCGCGCCACGGACTCGACTACTCCGATCAGAACCTCGTGCATGAGGCACAGCTCCTCGATCACGTCAGTTTCAACAAGGGCTGCTATATCGGGCAGGAGATCGTGGAGCGTGTTCGCTCGCGCGGCAACGTGCACCGCCTGCTGGTGCGAATGGTTGCCGACACCGCCGACGCTCCCGAGCCGGCCGCTCCCGTACTGGTGGACGAGAAGGAGGCGGGCGCGATCCGGAGCGCGGCATACTCCCCGGCACTCGGAAAGAGCATCGCTTTCGCGCTCCTTAAGGCTGAATTCGTGAAGCCCGATACCGCTTTTGAGGTGAACGGCGCCGCCGCTAGCCTGCCCGAACCAGGGCGATTGGGCGCGCAACCGTCTTAATACTGCAAGCCGCTCACGCGTGGCGTGGCGGCGGAGCGTCACGCGTGCCGGCGCAACGCGATAAGATCGGTGAATATTCAGCCCGAGAGGTCTTATTATGAACCGTCGATCTTTTGTTGCCGGCGCGCTCGCCGTACCCGCCGCCGCGTACGGCGCAACCACGGAGCCCTCGCCGGGCCGTCCGGCTCTCCGCTGCTCTTCGGACGGCAAATTCCACGTGCTTTCCATCTCCGATCTTCACTATCACCCGGACCCGGACCCGCAAGGTATCGCCCTCACGGAGATGCTCATTGAAACGGAAAAGCCGGGCCTCGTGGTCGTGAACGGCGATTGCATCTCCGGCAGGCAGAGCCGAAGCGTGGCGGAATTGCGAAGAGCGCTTGAGAACGTCGCCACGGCCATGGAGAGAAAGCGAGTTCCCTGGGTGGTCACTTTCGGCAATCACGACCAGGAACATTTCGAGGCGACCAAGCTCGACAAGCACGCCATACTCGATATCTACGCCGCGTATCCCCACAACCTGAACGGCGGCTACGCGCGCGAACTTTATGGCGGCGGCACCAAATACATCCTCATCTGGAATGCCGCCGGCACGAAGCCCGTTTATTGCATCTGGCTGATCGATTCGAACGACTACTTCACCGACGGCAAGAACCACCCTTACGATTGGATCCGTTCAGACCAGGTGCAATGGTACATTCAGAACTCCGTGGCGCTCGAGAAGCAATACGGCGGCAAGGTTCCCGGACTCATGTTCTTCCACATTCCCCTGCCCGAATTCAACGAAATGGCGAACCACGTGGGGATCGTCGGAGTGCGCCATGAACTCGAATGCCCCTCTCCGGTTAACAGCGGCATGCTCGGGGCGCTGGTCGATCGCGGCGATGTGCGCGGGGTCTATTGCGGCCACGACCACGTGAACAATTACGTCGGGCGCTGGCGCGGCATCGAACTCGGCTACGACGGCGTCATCGGCTATAACGCCTATCCTCGCCTTGAGCCGGATGACCCCGGCCATCTCCATATCCGCGGAGGGCGCGCTTTCGAGATCACGGACGCGAACCCGGCGTATCACCGCACCTGGATGCGCTTCAGGAGTGGCAAGAAAAACTGGGAGGCCGAATCGGAAGGCATCCTGAAAAGCCGGCTTTATCCTTCCTAAGACCGGCGCCAGTCTGCCCAAGCGCCATGGAGCGCGCCATATAGCATGCGTGCTCCGCGGCGAGCATCCGCGAGCCGCTGCTTCAGGCGCCGCTCAATTCAGGCTTCCGGTCGAGGCCCTGGAATATCCAGGCCGTCGCCACCACCACCACGCAGCCAATCACGTTGAACCACAGGTAGCTGATTGTGGTGAGATAATTGCACGCGAAGATCGCGACTTCCCCCGCGATCACCCCCACGAACGCGGCGTTTGAACCGATACGCTTCGTGTAAAACGCCAGGATAAACACCCCCAGCATCCCGCCGTAGAACAGCGAGCCCACGCGGTTCACCACCTCGATCAGCGATCCCAGGCTCTTCGCGTAGTTCGCCACCACCACGGCGTAGGCGCCCCAGAATAGAGTGAAGATTCTGGACGCCCACAGATAATGCCGGTCGCTGCCGCTCGTCTTGATACGCCGGTAGATATCCACCACGGTTACAGTGGCGAGGGAGTTCACCTCGGCGGAAATCGTGGACATCGCGGCGGCGAGGATAGCCGCCATCAGCAATCCGACAACGCCGGCGGGCATGTACTTGGTGACGAAATGCAGAAAGATGTAGTTCGTATCGTTCGCGGCGCTCTCGTCTCCCGTCACCTGGGCGGCCAGAGCAGCCGCCTCGCTCCGAGTCTCGGCCAGTTCCTTCACGGCCTGCTTATATTCGTCCATACTCGCCAGGGACCGCGCGGCATCGTGTGAAGCATCGGCGGCAAGCAACTCCCGGGCCGCTTGCTTGCGCGACTCGTAGGCGGCTTCATACCGCCGCTCGATTGGTTCGAAACGGCCGGATTGGGCCGGCGCGGAAACGGCCCGCATCGCCTCCGGGTGAAAAAGCACCGGGGCCTTTTCGAAGGTAAAGAGCACAAACACCAGCGCCCCCACCAGCAGAATGAGGAACTGGAACGGAAGCTTTACGATCGCGTTGAAAAGCAGGCTCACGCGGCTATGGGCGATGCTCTTGCCTTGCAGATAGCGCTGCACCTGGCTTTGGTCGGTGCCGAAGTATGCCAGCGCCAGGAACATGCCGCCGAAGAGTCCGCTCCATAGCGTGTAGCGGTCGTTCCAATCGGCGGATGTGGTAACGGCGTTCAGCTTCCCCGCCACACCCGCCAGGGAGAGCGCATCGACAAATGAAATATCCGGGGGCATCAGCCAGATCGCCAGAAAGAAGGCGAAAATGATGCCGGCGAACATCACGATCATCTGCTGAAAATCGGTCCAGGTGACGGCCTGCACGCCGCCGATCGCGGTATAAGCCACTACCACCGCGCCTACCACCAGCGAAGTGACGGTATCGCTCCACCCGAAGATAATCGAGAGCACAATGGCGGGCGCCGAGAGCGCGACCCCCACCCCCAAGCCCCGCGAGATCAGGAAGATCACGCTGACGAGGCTGCGCGTCTTGGCGTCGAAGCGCTGCTCCAGATACTCGTAAGCCGTATAAACGTTCGCCCGGTGGAAAATGGGCACGGCCGTCATCGAAAGAATTACCATCGCCAGCGGCAGGCCAAAATAGAACTGCACGAAGCGCATGCCATCCACATAGCCCTGGCCCGTTGTGGAAATGAAGGTAATCGCGCTCGCCTGCGTCGCCATGATGGAGAGCGCCATCGCGTACCACGGCATCTGCCGCCCCGCCCTCAGATAGTTCTCGACGGTGGTGGCGTTGCGGCTCTTATAGAGCCCGTAGACGACGATGCCGCCGAGGGTGACGATGAGGACGATCCAATCGAGTGCGGTCATCGTTCAAAGGCCGTACGAAACACATAAAAGAGTGAGATCAGCAGCACGAGGTATCCCACCACCAGGAGATAGACGTTGCGCCACGAGCCAAAAAACTCGGGAGGCGGATCGTCGTCGAAAGCCTGTGGAGAGGCTGGCGGAAGTTTCTGAGGTGAAGATGCGGACATATCCCCGTTCTCGCCCGGAACGTATTCAGGTTAATTGTTCCGGCCGGCGGCTTGCCCAGCTCCGCCAGCCGGAATCGGAGGCGCACCGCGCCTCGTTCAGACCCCCGTGGGGCCTTCGTCTTCGCCCATCCAGTTCGCGAGGTAGTTTTGCATCCCTACTTCTTCCATCAGCCGGAATTGAGCTTCGAGCCAGTCGTAGTGGTGCTCTTCTTCGAGCAGAATCTGTTTGAACAGCTCCCGCGAGCCGTTATCGCCCACCTCGGAGCAATACGCCATCGCCTCGTTGAGAGATGGGATCGCCTCTTTTTCGAGCTGGAAATCGCTTTCCAACTGGCTTTTCACGTCCGTGCCCACGTGGATCGGAAACATGTCCACCATGTTCGGCACGCCTTCGAGGTATAGAATACGCTCGATCAGGAT
>CAZXBZ010000096.1:0-10345 GCA_964639135.1 uncultured Solibacteraceae bacterium
TTTAAGGTCATTGCGGTCCAAATCCCGGAATACCGATTGTTTCTGTTCGCGGATTGCATCCGTGCGGGTGGCATAGTCGTCACGCAGGTTGTCCGGTTCCGGGATATGCCTGTTCTCGAACATTTTCCGGTGCTTCTCGTCGGGTTCCCAGCTCCGGTGCGGTGCTTTGTGGTGGCACATCATGAAAAACGGCTTGTCCGCGGGGCGGTTCTCCAGATGTTCGATGGTGAGATCGGTCACGATGTCGGTGGCGTAGCCCGTATACCGCTCGGAGCCATCCTTGTCGTAGAGGATCGGATCGAAGTACACGCCCTGCCCTGGGAAGATGTTCCAGTGGTCGAAACCCGTGGGGTTGCTGCCAAGATGCCATTTGCCGATTATGGCGGTGTGGTAGCCGGCCTGTTGCAGCAGCTTCGAGACTGTCTGCTGAGAGCCGTCGAAACGGTTAAAGACGGGCACTCCATTGAGATGGCTGTACTTACCCGTCAAAATGGTGGCCCGGCTTGGCGTACAGATGGAGTTGGTGGCGAAAACACGATCCATGCGCATGCCTTCCTGGGCGATGCGATCCATGTTCGGGGTTTGGTTTACTTTACTGCCGTAACAACTGATCGCGTGAGAGGCGTGGTCGTCCGTCATCACGAATAGGATGTTCGGCCGCGCCGTTCGCGAGGCCGGCGCACAGGATATGCCGGTCATGGTGAGACCGGCCAGGGATGAAAACAGTAGATTCCGGCGTGAGATCGTATGCATGAGGGCCATTGTATAACCTCGGAGAAAGCCGGGCCCTTCGAAGCCGCGCGGAGGACATTTTCGAGGACGGGCACGAAAGGAAGACGGGCATCGAGGGCGGGGTTCAGGCCGGCCGTGAGGGGTGTTTACGGTTTGAGGACGGGAGTCCGCCGCGGGCAACCCGCGGGCGTGTGCCGACCATTTACGGTATCCTGATCCCTTCATGGCCAACTCGAAACACCCCCGGGTGATCCCGGTCGCCCCGCTGCCGCCCGAGAAATTGGCGTACGCTCTGGCACGCTACAGCCGTTCCGCGGACAGCATTCGTCAGTCTCTTGAATGGGTGCGGACGCACGATTCCCGTAAGTTTCTGGAAAGTTTCTATTTCCAATACGGCCACGGTTCCATCGCGGATCTCGGCCACCTGGCGATGTGTTTTGAAGGTATCTCCGAGTTAGCCGCCACGGAGATTGAGGACGAGCAGTTATGGGATGGACAGGCGAGATCGACGCGTTATCAGGATTTCTCGAAAGCCGGCGTCATTGTGCCCCCTGGGCTCGATGCGGAACAGCGCGAATTCTATCTGCAATCGACGGCTCGCCTCATCTCGAGCTATAACGATGTTCACGCGGGCGCGCTCGCGCACCTGAAAGCGAAGCTGCCGAAACCCGAGGAGATGACGGAGAACGCCTACCAGCGCAACCTGACGGCGCGGGCCTTCGACGTCGCCCGCTACCTGCTTTTCTGGGGCATTCCGACCAATGTGGGGCAGGTAACCAGCATTCGCACGCTCGAGCGCCAGATCCGCCGCATGAAGGCATCGCGCTATCCCGAATTGCGAGATCTTGCCCTGGAAGCGCAGGAAGCCTGCTCCTCGATGGAAGTCTGCACGCTGTCGCCGGAAGATCCCGCGGAGCCCGTGGCGCCGACGCTGGCGAAGTATCTGGATGCCGATGCTTTTGAGGCTGCCTCCCGCGAGGCGCTTGCCGCGTGGACGGCAAAAAACTTACCGGAAGAGCCGGCCGCATTCACCGAGCATGTGGATTTATTGAAGCCGGAGCACGCGCTGGCCGGCATCGCGGCGACGCTGCTCTACCCCGTGAGCCGCCTGCCCTTTCGCAAGCTATATGAGCTGGCCGTTTCGTGGCCCGAAGCGAAGCGGCGCGAAGTGCTGGCGGCGGCTCTCGCGAGCCGGGGGCGTTATGACCAGCTTCCGCGCGCTTTCCGCAATACTCCCTACGTCTATGACATCGTGATGGATATCGGCGCATACAGAGACCTGCACCGGCACCGCCGCTGCCAGCAGTTCCGGCAGGATTATACCGTTGCCCTTGAAGCGAACGGCGGGCTCGGCTACGAAACTCCCGTGCTGATTGAAGAGACCGGACTGGCGGAAACTTATCACGCGGCGGTCGAAACGGCCCTTGAGGCGGCGAGGCAACTGCCCTCGCCCGCCCGTGAATACCTGCTGCCTTTTGCGTGCCGCGCGCGCTTCCTCTTTTGCATGGATTTCGCCGAGGCGGAATACATCGCCAAGTTGCGGAGCGGTGTGAAGGGGCATTTCAGTTATCGGAGCATTGCGTGGCTCATGCGAGAGAAGATGCGGCAAATGGAGCCGGTGCTGGGCGAGTGGATGGAAGCCACGCCGCCGGAAATTGAAGACCCCCTGACACGCTGAAGACCTGGCGCCGGCCCGATACGGCACGGGGAAGAGCCGCGCGGCCATGGCTAGGAAACGAGTTCCAGGCTCTTGATTTTTGCCGTGAGCGTTGTGCGTTTTAGCCGCAGCAATTCCGCCGCCGCGCGCTTATTTCCCTTGCTGCGGTCGAGTGCCTGCGTCAGCAGTGCCCGTTCGAGGGCGGAGACCGCGGCTTCGAAATCGAGGCCGTCTTCCGGGAGTCGCGGCGCGCCGCCGGCCATATCGACGGATGAGGCACCCGGCGCGCCCGGCCTCGAGGGCAGACGGAAATCCGCCGGCAGCAGCACCTCGCGTTCTCCGCTTAGCACAACCGCCATCTCCATCGCGTTTTCAAGCTGGCGCACGTTACCCGGCCAATGGTAGGTACAAAGATGATGCATGGCTTCCTGGAGGATGCGCTTGCGCGGGATTCCCTCATAGCGGCAAATCTTTTCGATGAAAGTCTGGGCCAGCGGCGGCACATCGCTCATGCGTTCGCGCAGCGGAGGGATCTGGATCGGGACGACATTCAGCCGGTAGAAGAGATCTTCACGGAACTTTCCTTCTCGTACCCGCCCCGCGAGATCGGCGTTCGTCGCCGCCACCACGCGCACGTCCACCGGAATGGTTTGGGAGGAACCGATCCGCTGGATTTCACGTTCCTGCAGCACGCGCAGCAGCTTTGCCTGGAGATCGAGGGGCATGTCGCCGATCTCGTCGAGGAAGAGTGTGCCCCCGTGGGCTTCCTCGAACCGCCCGATCCGCACGGTAGAGGCTCCCGTGAACGCGCCCTTGGTATGGCCGAAGAGCTCCGCCTCGAGTAAGGTGTCCGGGAGCGCCGTGCAGTTTACCGGCACCCAGGGCTTTTGCGCGCGCGGCCCCGCCATGTGGATGGCGCGCGCCACCACTTCCTTGCCCGTGCCCGTCTCCCCCGTGACAAGCACCGTGGAGCGACGCCGGCCCACCAACTCAACCAGATTACACACGCTGAACATTGCACGGCTGCGGCCGACAATGGCCGCGCGCCAATCCGGCTTCGAGCCACTTCCGGCCCCGGCGGCCGCGCGTTCCATGCTTGCTTCCATGGAGGCCTGGCCGAGGGTGACGCCGAGTGCGTCCGCGCCGGCGCCGGGAGGGAACACCGCGAACGCGCCCGCGCGCGCCAGCGTGGCGCTCAGCTCCACGGAAGATTCCGCCAGCCACGCGACGAGCCGGACACGCGATTCCGCGAGATGCCACAAAGCCGCGAGGTAATGCTCCTGGCTCCAGACGCCCGATGCGAGCGCGGCATGGAAGGAGGCACTCGCGAGGAGCCCGGGCAGTTCATCCGGATGATGCGCGTACTCCACAAGGATTTCGGGGGTTTGTTCGAGCAGAGCGCGCTCCGCGTTCGTGAAGTCGCCGTTCCTAAGCCAGATCAATCTCATTGCGGAAGGAGAACGGCGCGCGGACGAGGCCGCATTGTTGCCGCTCTTCCACAAACATCGGCGGGCGGGCGGGAAAGGTTATACGCGCTTCCCCTTACTTCCATGCGGAACAGTCCCGGATGGAGTCTGTGCCCCCCTCAAATGCCTTAGAGGAAATGGTAAATGCCGCGACGGTTCCGGTGTTACCGTACCTCTCCCATTAATTTCCGTGCCCAAGGCACGAGCAGTGCCATCCCTACCGCGCTCAGCACGGAAAACGCGGTGACGATCCCGAACAACTGCCAGAGTGGCATCGATTCATAGAAGCCCGCCAGGCGTCCACTGATGAAATTGGCGATGGAGGGGCCCAGGAACCATACGCCCATCACGAGGCTGGTCACGCGTTCCGGAGCCAGCTTGGTCATCGCACTCAGGCCCACCGGGCTGAGGCAGAGCTCTCCGATGGTGTGAAGCAGGTAGGTGACCACCAGCCACACGGGGCTCACCAGATGCCCGCCGCCCGCGAGCCACGCGGCACAAATCATCACCGCGAAACCAAGCCCCACGAAAAGGAGGCCGAAGGTGAACTTCGCCGGGCTTGACGGCTCTCTCGACCCCAGACGGATCCAAAGCCAGGCGAACACCGGGGCCAGGGCGATGATGAAGAGGGCGTTGAGGCTTTGATACCAGCTTGCGGGAACGTCGAGCCTCAGAAGCTTGTTATCCGTGTTGCGTTCGGCGAACAGATTCAGCGTGGAACCGGCCTGCTCGAACGCGCTGAAAAAGAAGATGGTCGCGACGAAGAAGATGCCGACCACGATGAGCTTGTTCCGTTCGCCCGTGCTCCAGTGGTTAAACGCGAAAAGCCAGGTGAAGAAGACAATGGTGACGAGGAGCAGCAACAATCCGAAGAGGTTCGAAATCCCTTCCGGCGAAACATCGATCATTCCGGCGTTTGCCAGCAGCACCATCGCCGCGATGGCCGCCGCCGTGAGGAGGCCCGCCACGAAGCCTCGTTTGCGGGCGGCCGACAGCGCTTCCGGAGTGTTCGCGCCGGGGGGATGGAGCCCCGCGTCGCCCAGGAACTTGCCGCCGAGAGAGAATTGCAGGAGCCCGAGGATCATCCCGATGCCTCCGATCATGAAGCCCATGTGCCAATCCACGCGCTGGCCCACGTAGCCACAGATGAGAGGAGAGAAAAAAGCGCCGATGTTGATGCCCATGTAGTAGATCGAAAATCCGGCATCCCGCCGCGTGTCGTTCTTCTGGTAGAGCTGGCCCACCATGGCGCTCACATTGGGCTTCAGCAGGCCCACGCCCGGCGCCAGCACCATCAGGCCGTAATAGAAGAGATCCTGCGTGGGCACGGAGAGGATGAAGTGCCCGGCCGCGATCATCAGTCCGCCGATGAACACCGCCTTGCGCTGGCCGAGGATGTTATCGGCAATCCACCCCCCAGGGAGGCTCAGCAGGTAGACCATTCCGGTGTAAAGCCCGTAGAGCGCACCCGCCTTGACGACGTCGAAGCCCATTCCTCCGCTTGTGACCGGAGCGGTCATGAAGAGGATGAGGATCGCTCGCATTCCGTAGTAGCTGAAGCGCTCCCACATCTCCGTGAAGAAGAGCGTGGAGAGTCCGCGAGGATGGCCGAAGAAGGCTTTATCCCACTTTGGGCCGGCCACACTGATGGCGTCGGAATTTGCGGTGTCGCTCATGGAGTTCGATTTCCTTACGGGATAGGAATTGTGCTCACGCGCCCTACTTCAGCGCGGAAAAATCCGTTGCTTCAATGAAAATGGATTCGATCTTTTCGTTGATCTTCCCGTCCGCCTCGCTGGCGTCGCGGACCTTGATCCACTCCGGGTCGCTCCGGAACGCATCCCAGGAGTTTTTCGCGGCCTCGCGGCTCTTGTGCTCGAGCAGGTAGATAAGTGTATTTTTTGAGCGGGGTTCGTCCGCGGGCACCCAGTAGCCAATACTTTTCATGCCGTGCTTTTCGAAGATCTGGATAGTGTGGTCCCGGAAGCGCGCGAGCAGGTTCGGCAGCCGTCCTTCATGGGTGGTATACGTGCGCAGCTCGTATACCTTGCCCCCGCCGGCGGTTGCGCGCCCAGTAATCGCGGTAGCGGCGAATGCGATTGAGAGCGCCGTGAAGGCGAAGCGCAGCATAGTGAGTACTCCTGAATCGAACGGATCCCCAGCGGCCGTCACCGGCGGGGCGATTGGCCAACGATCTATCGTACCGGAATTCGCGCCCTGGGGCTGCCGGCTCTAGGATGGCCGTGAGATCGAGGCGCGGCGGTAATACGGCGTGAAGCTCTTTCGAATCGGGATCTGGTTCCTTACCATTCGAAGCGCGCGCCGCCGAAGGGGACTTCGCTGAAGAAAGGCTCCCCGAGGCCGAAACCGGCGCTGAATCCATACGCCGAGGCGAAGCCGGTTACTCGCTCGCGGATCTGCTCCCCGGTTGGAAACTCCAGGGGATCCTCGAAGCCTTCGGGCGTTCCGGTGGGGTCGAATTGCGAACGGTAAGCGAGGAGCGCCTCGATTTTGGCTTCCACGTGCCTCCGGGTGAGCGGCATAACGAACGCGGGCGCGGCGGGAATATCCGGAGCGCCGCGGAGAAGGTGAACGGGCCGGTGCGGCGGGATGTAGTCGTCAAGTTTGGGCCAGCCAGCGGCGTAGCACGCCTCGCGCAACATGTTCCAAGTGTGGCGATGATCCGGATGCCGCCGCTCCGGGTGCGGCCCGAGCACCGTCCGCGGCCTGAGGCTTCGCAATATACCGGCGAGCGTCATGCGGGTGAGGATGTTATTTTCCAGGCGGCCGTCGGGCAAGCCCAGGTTCCCCCGCCACGCCACCGCGAGAATGCGCGCGGCATCGTCCGCTTCGGCCACCCGATACCGAGGAATTCCCCGTGGGCTCATATCCCCGGTGCTCAGGTCGAGGATTCCGGTTCGCTTTCCCTGTTCGGCCAGCGCAAGCAGCGTGCCTCCGCAGAACCATTCCGCGTCATTTGGATGCGCGGCCACGGCCAGCACATCGAGCGGCTCCACATCGGAAACATCGAGCGTCGGGTAGAACATTATGGGATCCAATCCAGGCGCGGAGGTTTTCGCGTCCGCGTCTTGAACAGTCGGATAAGCAGGAAGCCCGCCGCGAAGCCGCCGATGTGAGCAAACCACGCGGTGCCGCTCGCCAGGGGCGATTGACCGGCCGCGAACGTGCCGCTGACGATTTGAATGAGCAGCCAATAGAGCAGCAGGAAGGGCGCGGGGATTTCCACCGTGGTGAAGAAGATAAAGATCGGGATCAGCGTCAGGATGCGGCTGTGCGGGAACTTCGCCATATACGCGCCCATCACGCCGGCGATGGCACCGCTTGCTCCCAGTGTCGGCGCCGGAGAGCCGAGGTTCATCACGACGTGCGCCATCGCGGAGAGCAGTCCGCACACCAGGTAGAATGCCAGAAACCGTCCGTGGCCGAGAACATCCTCGATGTTGTCGCCAAAGATCCAGAGGAACCACATATTGCCGATGATGTGCAGCCATCCGCCGTGCAGGAACATGGATGTGAAGAGAGAGTGCAAGGCGAGACGGTCCGGCACAAGCGCCCAGGTGAAGACGAAACGTTCGAGCGCGAGCGGCGGCAGGGAGAGCTGATAGAAGAAGACCGCGGCGTTAGCGGCGATGAGCGCCATCACCACATACGGCTTCGAATAACTGGGCTCGGTGTCGCGAAGAGGGATCATGCTTGATTCGGCTGGGTGTTTGGGTGGGCGGCGCGCTCCGCAACCTCTTTATTGCTTCGACGTTCACCGCGCGCCATCAGGTTCCGGGCGGCGGCTTCGGTGGAGATCCCCCCGCGCGCTCCGATGGCGGTACAGTTCAGGGCGGCAAGCGCGTTGGCGAATTCGAGCGTCTCCGCGATGGACATCTCCTGGAGCAAGGCATAGCAAAAAGCTCCGTGGAAGATGTCTCCCGCGCCGGTAGTGTCTTCACAATTGACGACGAAGGCGGGTGAATAGTGGAATTTGCCTTCAACCAGCGCGAGGGCTCCATACGCCCCCAGGGTCATGGCGGCCATCCGCATGCCGTACGTTTCTTGCAACAGGCGAAGCGCCGTGAATGGATCCTTTTCATTGGTCCAGGCGGTGGGAAAATCCGAACTGGTGATGAGGTAATCCACGTTCGGCAGCACTTCCTCGAAGCCGTGGTAAATGGTATCGACATCCACGGTGACGGGAATCCGGTGCTTTCGCGCGATGGCGGCAGCCTTGGCCACCGCCGGGGTATCGTGGCCATCGATATGCAGCAGACGCGTATTGGTCACCATTTCCTCGGTGATATCGCTCGCTTCGAGCTTCAGGCAATCAGCGCGCTGCCAGAGGACCGTGCGTTCGCCAGTGGATTTGTCGATGAGAATATACGCGGTCTGGTTCGGACAGTTGGCCACCACCCTCACATCGCTGATGTCAATGTTCGAATGCTTGAGGCTCTCCAACTGGATTTGTCCGCGGAGATCGTCCCCCACGGTGCCCACGTATTTCGTTCGCAAGCCAAGTTTGGCGCACTGCACCATGGCGCTGGCTACCTGCCCGCCGGGGCTGTACATTTCGTGGTCAAAGGCGATCTTTCCGGCGTAGGCCGGAAACTTGGGCAGCAGGATCAGGGTGTCGGTTGCGTTCAGCCCGACCCCGGTTACGTCGAACTGGGGCATAAGCTGAGAGCGTAGCACATGGCTCGCGCGAGCGAGATTCGCCGGCGGCGGCAACCGGGATGGCATGCGCGCAACCGGCTCTGGAGGCGCGAAAACTTAACTCGCCGGCATCCTTACGACTTTGCCTACCTCAAGGGGCAGACCGGCGGCGTATTCCCTTTCGCTTTCGAAAACGAGTTCCTCGGCGCAGCGAGCCAGTTCCACCCAGCGTTCCTCGGGGACCTTGACGAAGCACGAGACGACGTCGGGATCAAAATGAGTCCGGGAGCTTCGCGTGATTTCTCCCATAGCCTCCCAATGATTTGCCTTTTCCCGGTAGGGGCGGGTGGAGGTCAGGGCGTCGTAGGCATCCACCACGGCGAAGAGCCGTGCGCCCAGCGGAATTTGTCCGCCCTTGAGGCCGATGGGATATCCGCCGCCATCGTAGCGCTCATGATGGCAGAGCACCACGTGAGCGCCTTCACCCTCGCCGATCAAAGCCTTTACGATGGAGTAACCGATCTCCGGATGTTTCCGCATCTCCATCCACTCGTCGTCGGTAAGCGCGCCGGGCTTGTTCAGGATGGAATCCGGGATGCCAATCTTTCCGATGTCGTGCAAAAGCGCACCGCTCTGGATTTCACGAATCCGTGAAAAATCCAGGCCCATGAGCTGCGCCAGATGGGTGGCGTATAAACTGACACGCACCGAATGCTGCTTGGTTTCCCGCTCACGGGCGTCGAGCGCGACAATCAGCGCCCGCTGCGCGCTCTCGTTCAGTTGCCGAATCTGGGATTGCAGCGCGGCGATCGCCTCCGGAAAAGAGCCGCACTTAGCGGCTGCTCCACTCAGCGACGTCCGGCGGACCTGTTCCGCCAGGCTGATTGCCGCCTGGAGGCGTTGCGGGTTCACGGGCTTGGTTACATAGTCACAAGCCCCGCGTTTCATGGCCTCGACGGCGGATTCCACTTCCGATTGCCCGGTCAGCAGAATCATCGCGATATCCGGCGAGAACTTCCGCACCTCCGCCATCACGCCGAAACCATCGAGTTTCGGCATCACGAGGTCGGTAATGACGATATCGGGAGGGTTTTCCTCGAGGCTTGCGATTGCTTTTACGGGATCGGAGAAGCGGTGAATCGGGCCGTTATACTTTCGGAGTGCCAGCCCCATGAAGTTGAGCGAGGTGAGATCGTCATCTATCAGGTAGAGACAGTAGTTCCCGTTGGTTGCGTGGTTCGCACCCGCTCGTTCCACAAGTTCCATCTTGATATACCCGAGTACAAGCTATCGTAACCAGTTTTTGGAGCTTTTCTGGGCGGAAGGGATGGCATTGCAATACTAGTACCGCGACGGGAAGCTTGACCAGCAGCCAGAATGAGGCGAAGAAACGGGGCATCCGTCTAGGCGTCCTGCCATGGCTTTAGATCGATTCCATTAGAAACACCCCGCTTTTGGGCGTGCGCGGATAACCCATGAGCTGTTCTAGTATACTGGTACTTAGGTATTCCTAAATACTGTCTTGGATTCTCGGCTATCCTCCTCCTTCGGACTCCGGGGATTTTGTTCCAGCGATTGGAAATTCACTCCGTATGCTTGCAGTTCCGCGCCTTGTTCTATTGGCTCTTTTTTTTGTCTGGCCCGTTCTGGCGCAGACCACCGCTACGCTCGCGGGCATGGTGAGCGACCCCGCGGGGCGTCCAGTGCCCGGCGCGCGCGTGCTGGTGGAGAACGAACTCACCGGCTACCGTTCGGAGGATATTTCCGATGCCGAAGGCCGGTTCACGCTTACCAACATTCCGTTTCATTCCTATAACGTCACCGTCTCGAA
>CAZXBZ010000097.1:0-10339 GCA_964639135.1 uncultured Solibacteraceae bacterium
TGCGCGTGGGCGATCTGGCCGATGCGACGAGTGACGGTCCGCTTGCCGGCGCGACGCCAGCGCACCGCTCTCGCCCCGCCAAATCCTGCCCCAAATTGACCGCCTCCACCGGACCGGTCACACCCATGTCGAAAAGATAAGGCACCTGCAATCATCCACTTAGCCTCGCAATGGGCCGGCTCCCGCTCTCTCCGTTCGTACAATCTCACGGAAGCACAGTGCTGGTCCGAGGCCCAGCCGGACAGCGGTCAGCGCCGTAAGCACCCAAGGAGATCTCTTCATGAAACTCGTCAGCCGAAAACCCCTCGCCTTTACCGGCCAGCCGAACCCGCGCGAGCGCGAACAGCGCCAAACCCAGTTTCTCCGCTGCATCGCCCAGGGCGAATCCATCCTGGACGCCTGCACCCTCGTCGGCGTCACCCGCTCCTGCTACGAGCACTGGCGCGGCCGCTTCGAGGACTTTCCCAAGCACGTCGAAGCCGCCCGCGAATCGCACCGCCGCGACGCTGCCTGTGGTCTCCATACCGCCAGCGCCTACGCCCGCATGTTGATGGACGCCATCCAGCGCGACGATGCCCTCCCCGCCGCCCTCCGCTATCGCGCCGCCAAATCCCTGCTCTCGCGCAAGGACAAGGACGACTGGCTCCCCGAGCCCCTCCCCGCCAGCGACGCTCCGCTCGAGCCTTTCGACGACGAACTGTCCATCCCCCAGTCATTCAGCCCCCGGCCCCTCGGCCCGCATTCCTCTCAGCCCGATGCGGTCCCAGCTTCAAATGTCACGGCTTCAAACGTCACGGCCTTCCACGCCACGGCCCCAAACACGGCCGATCCCGCGGGCCCGCAAGCCAACGAACCCGCCTCAAAACCGGTCATCGTCAGCGCCGCCGCTCCGGACGGCGTCACCCCGGCCGCAATCCACGGCACGGTCCGCGGCGGGAACGAGGACCCGGACAATCCGGACAAGCCCGCGCATCCTCTCGCCGTCAATAACACCCCGCCGGATCAGCAAGATACATTCGTCCAAGCCGCCCCCGCCCGCGCGGTGGGATTTTCCGCCAATCCGGACAAACTCATCGGCGCCGGACCGGCCGCGAACCCCCAAGCGGATGCCGGAAATAATCAAACGGCCGCCGCCAGCCCGGCTGCGTACCCGGCTGGCAGCCCGTCCACCCTGGCCCCCGCCGCCCGCTTGTGCCAAACCTGGCTCCACCCCGCCTTCCTCCACAAGCACGAAAGCCCCAAGGTTTTTGAGAGGCTCCTCGAAAACCACCTGAACGCCTACCAGCCCGCGACCCCCATGGAGGAACGTCTCGTCTTCCGCCTCGCCCAGAAAGCTTGCCGGATCCACCGCGTCGAAACCTGGGAACGCGTCATCGCCGATTCCGCGGTTGCCAAAGTCCGCCAGCAATACCCGAACGCCGCCGCCCCGGCCGCCATCGCCCTCGGTCTCCACGAAGCCGGAGAAACACCCTCCACCCGCTTCCACGAGCGTGCCGCCAAACAACGCCAAGAACACGAATCCGCCCAGGACCGCCTCGAATCCAAGCTTCTCGCCCTCCAGCAACGCCGCGAGGCCGCCAAGCCGCGGGACGAAGAGCCCCACCCCTCCATAGCCATTCCGCCCCCGCATGGTGGATCCGGCGGTGGCCGCGATCGGCACGAAGATGGTGGCGCCGGAGGATCGCGCGCGGACGGGCCGGGGCATGGCGCTGGCGCCGGGCGGGCGCAAAGCGCCCCGCCGGCCATATGAACCGCGAAGGGATACGCCGATGCCGCCCCGCGGTCTCTTCAGCCGGGATGGACAGTCGGGGACGCAACCAAGTGGGCGGGTTGCGGAAAGAGAAGTTACGCGGCCTTCAGAAGGTGGAATGGTTGATTAGCCGCACAGTGGTGGCGTACAACCTCTGGCGGATCCCGGGCCGCGGGCCGAATGCGCGTAGCGGAGCGCAAGAAGCGCCCGGACTGCCCTAGCCGCGGGCTGGCTCCATCTTTGCCGGATCCCAGTAGAGGATGCTCTTCCTGGCATAGCTCTCGTTACAGAGCAGCGCGGGCCCGGCTGCCCGCATGCCGAACACGGCATCCTCCACCACGGGCTTTCTTGTGCGCACCGCGCGCAGGAATGCCTCATGGTGAGCGATGTGCGCGCTGTAGCCCTCGGAGGCTTTGTACTCGCTGTTTTCCACCACGCGCCCCTGGTTTCGCCGGACCATCTCCGGGTACTTCTCGTTGTACTCCTTGAGGAACGCCTCCTGCGCCGCCTTGGGGAACGTGCCGATGGTGTAGCCCGGCGCGCTTTCGTCCGGCGTTCGCACCATCTCGAGCGTGTCGTAGCTTGTTGTAAAGCTGCCTTCGGTGCCCGAGAACCGGAAGCCGAAGCGCTCCTCGGGGATGCCGCTCTTAAAGTTCACGCGGAGCGCGAGGTTAAACGCGGGGTGTTCGGCGGATTCAGGATAATCGAACAGCGCCAGCATGACGTCCGGCACGTCGCGGCCATCCTCCCAATAGCGGAGACCGCCCGTGGAGTACACGCTCTTGGGGCCTGTCGAGTTCGTGGCGAAGTGCAGCCCGCTCAACAGGTGTACGTAGAGATCACCGGCAAGGCCCGTGCCGTAATCGTTGTAATTGCGCCAGCGGAAAAAGCGGGTGGCGTCGAAGGGGCGCTTCGGCGCGCTGCCCAGGAAGCGATCCCAATCGACGGTGGCCGGTGAGGCATCCGCGGGCACGGTGTATTGCCAGGCGCCCGTTGCCGTGTTCCGATCGAGCCACGCCTCCACCATCATCAGCCGGCCGATCTGTCCGCTTTGGATGATCTCCCGGGCTTTCTTGTAGATCGCGGAACTCACGTACTGGCTGCCGACCTGCAGAATCTGCTTCCCGCGCGCCGCTTCCTCCATCAGCCCCTTGCCCTCGCTGATCTTGTGGATCATCGGCTTCTGGAGATACACGTCCTTCCTTGCGCGGAGCGCTTCCGTGGCGATCGGCACATGCCAATGGTCCGGCGTCGCGATGATGACGGCATCCACGTCCGGGCGCGCCAGAATCTCGCGGTAATCCCGTGTCGTGGCGATATCTTCGCCGAACAGCTCCTTCGCGCGTTCGAGCCGGCCGGTGTAGAGGTCGCACACGGCCACCAGTTCCACACCGGGGTCCTTCAGGGCATTGCGGGTATCGCCAAATCCCATTCCACCAATGCCGATGGTGGCAATCTGTACGCGGTCGTTCGGCGATACGCCCGGCTGCGCAAACGCGGGCAACGCGAGACCGGCGCTCGCGGCGTTTCTCAGAAAGCGGCGGCGTGATGCGGGCATGGGCGCACTCCTTCACCCGCGCCGCGGAGTGAACCCGCCGCCGGGCATCTTTATTCTATCCTGGGATCGATCCCGGCACTGGCTTCGAGCAAGATAATGCGGAGCCGCCCCGGCGAGCCGCCTCGGCAGGGGCGTCCCAAGCCATGCCGTCCGCCGCTAGACCGCCCAGGCAACCGGCTCCGCGTCCGCCGCGTACGCGACTTTGCCGGCCACCCCTTCCGCCGAAGGGTTTCTATGGGAGATGCCCATCAACCGCGTCAGTTGAGTAAACACTTCCGTATTGCGCAGGAGGCCCTCGAAGCGCTCCTGTCCAGGGCCGGTGGCGGTTGACGTGGCATAATCCGAGCTGTGGCCGGTGCCAATGAAGCCAACGCCGGTTACGTTGGAGAGCGCCTGCCCCATCACGCCGACGAGGGTATCCTGCTGTCCGTTGAGGGAGATCCCCTTCTCGCCGGATGCGGCGCGCGCAATCGCACTGGCGTGTGCCGCCGGCAGATCCACGCCATAGGCTTCCTGGATCGCGCGGGCCACGCGGGCCGCGGCGGTCGCTCGCGCGTCCGACGCCTTCCCGGCATCCATCGTGTAATCGGCCCGGTTGCCAAACTGTTTGGTGATTGCCGTAAAAGACGCCTTCGCGGCGATCGCCCGCGCAAGGCACTCGTCACTCGTACCGCTCGCGCCGCCCATGCTGCGCAAGCCAGGGTTCGAGTTACCGTGGTCGGTGCAGAGCACAATCAGAGTGTTGCCGTCGCGCCACGCAAATTCGAGCGCCACGCCGATGGCGGCGTCGAAGGCAAGCTGGTCGTGAATCAGCGCGGCGGCATCGTTGGCGTGAGCGGCGTGGTCGATCCGGGCGCCTTCCACCTGCAGCAGAAAGCCTTTCGAAGCCCCCGTAAGCGCGGCCAGCGCCGTACGGGTCATTTCGGCCAGCGTGGGAATCGATTCACGCGCCTCCGCATCCCGGACGTGATCGATCGAATAGGGGAGCGATCCCTCGCCAAAGAGTCCGGCCAGCCGGCTGCCCGGCCTTACTTCACCCAGTTCCGCCTTGGATAGCGCCACGCGGTAGCCGCTTTCCCGGTAGTCGGCAAGCAGGTCCTTCCCATCCATGCGTTTCCCGGCGAGAAATGCCTCGCGGCCGCCGCCGAGCAGCACATCGATGCGGTTGAGGTACTGGCTCACAATCGATTCCTTCTCGGAACGCTTGGGAGCGCTGGCGCCGAATCCCGCGGGAGTGGCATCCCAGATCGACGTGGTGGTCACGAGACCGGTGCGCATGCCCTTGTCTTTCGCCAGCTTGGCGATCGGCGTGAGGGCCGTGCCGTCGGGAAGCGTATTCAGAGCGCCGTTTTGCACGCGGCTGCCCGAACCCCAGCTCGAGGCCGCCGCCGAGGAATCCGTGACACTGCCGCTGAGCGAGGCTTGGTCGAACATCCCGCGGGCCGCGGAGGAATCCCGTAGCAGTTCCACCCAATGCGTCGATTTCCGGTGGAGTGAGCGCGACGCCAGTTCGGCCAGCGGAATCACTCCGGCGCTCATCCCGTCCGACACCATGAAAATGATGTTCCGGGGGCGCTTTCCAACCCGCATCGTCCGGGCTTCGCCGCGCGTGCGCAGCATCGTGATGCCTAGCGCTCCCAATCCCGCCTGCCCGAACCAGTCCCGGCGTCGCGATATCAGCATGGCTTCTCCTTTCACCTAAACAGACCATAATACCTGAAATCAATACTGATATCGACCCTTCAATACCCGGTGCCTTTCAAGTTGGATAGCCGGCGGTTCTCCCTTCGCGGTGTAAGACCCCGCTGCCGCGGCTTCCGTAAGATAGAGGCTTATGCCGAGAACGGATATTTACATCAAGGTGGAAGTGGAGCACGACCGGGAGGAGAGCCCGGATACGATCGGTTCCGAACTTGTCCGCCACCTGCGCAAGCTTTACATTGTCCGCCGCGCCGAAGTGATGAATCACGTGAAAAAGAGCGAGGATTAGCCCGGCCGGGCGGATCAGGCCGGCTGGCCGCCAAGCAGACGGCCGTATGTTCCATGGAAGAACCCATCCGTCATGCCGGCAATGTAGTCGCATACCAGGCGATGCGGTGCCTCCTCCTGGTGATATTCCCGAAAGCTGGCCGGAATCGCATGGGGGTTCTCCAGCAGGAATTGGAAGAGGGCGCGGATCTCACCTTCGCATCGAAAGCGCGCGGCAAGAATCTCCGGTGAGTTGTACACCCGGTCTCGCAGGAAGCGCTTCAGGGCAGCGCTCGCCTCCGCCGCCAGCGGGGTATAACGGGCGAGGCGAAGCGGATGGCGGCGCACGCCCTCGGCGGTTGTCACACCAGCTTCCATGGCGGCCTGATGAGTTCCCTCGATCAGGCTGGTGGCTAGAAAATCCAGCAGGGCGCGCAAGGTCTCGACAAACTGCTCCCGCAGTGGCGCGCCGGCGAATTGCTGCTCCACCCGGCGGGCCAGCGCGTCAAATTGCGGAACACCTTCCCGAATTTCCTCCCAAGTGATGATCTCGGCGTCGCGCGCGTCATCGAGATCGGCCGTATTGTAGGCGATCTCATCGGCCAGATCGATGATCTGCGCTTCGAGGGGCGGCATCTCCCCAGGGAGATATTCGTCCAGAAACGGAAATTCGCCAGGGACCAGATCGTGCGAGTGTTTGACGATGCCTTCACGCAATTCGAAGGTCAAATTGAGACCGGGGAACATGGCGTAACGGCGTTCGATCAGCTCCACCACTCGCAGCGCCTGGAAGTTATGATCGAAGCGATCCCCATGACTTCGCATGATGCGATCGAGTTCGGATTCCCCGGCGTGAGCATACGGCGGATGGCCGAGGTCATGGGCCAGCGCCAGAGCCTCCGTGAAGTCCTCATCCAGTTCGAGCGTGGAAGCAACAGTGCGGGCGATCTGTGCCACCTCGAGAGTGTGCGTCAGGCGCGTGCGGAAATGATCGGATTGCGGATCGGAGAATACTTGCGTTTTATCTTCCATCCGGCGGAAAGCGCGGCAATGGACGATCCGGTCGCGATCGCGCTGGAACTCGTTACGGTAGCGATGGCTCAGCTCGGGGTAGCGGCGGCCGCGGCTGGAAGCGACGGGAAAACGCAAGTGCAATAGCGATCGATTCTCCGGGCTGTTACGCTCCGCGCCAGGCGGCATGGTCCACACCGCCTAATTCTTGGAAGAAGCCTGAATCTCTTCAATGGTCTGGCTGACGATGCGCTGCGTGGAGCTATCCTCGAGACGCATTGGTTCGAGGAGCTTGACGGCCTCGTCGGGGTTCTTTTTGGCGATCAGTTTGGCCAGCGCCACGGTGACCTCGGCTTTGGTCAGGAAGCCCGAGGAAGAACCCTTAAGCAAGTCCCGGTAGATCTTCTCCGCTTCGTCGTCCTTGCCCCGCGAGGCCAGGATGTTCCCCTTGAGGAAGCGGGCAATGGCCGAAGTATCGGAGTTGCCGTCCTTGATGGCCACCTCCACCTCGCTCAGGGCCTTATCCAGCTTTCCATCGCTCACGTCGTTCGACGCGATGAAGTAGCGCGCCAGCGCCTCCTCGTTGGTGCCGGCATGAGCCTTCGTGAACTCGTCGAGCGCGGCGGTGACGGCCTTCTCCTTATCCACCTGCGTAGCATGCGCTGTTCCGCCGCTCTCTCCCGCGGCCGCGACCGGTGACTCCATCACCCTCAGCAAAGCATCAAAAGCCGCCCGGCGCGACTTCGCCTGCGACCGGTACCAGGCCGAGCCGCCAAGAATCAGCGCCAAAACAATCGCCGCGATAATTCCATAACGGGTAACTTCCTGGCGGCGCCCCATCACCTCGTCGATGATCGCTGTTACTTTCTCGACGAAGCGGTCTGTTTTCAATTCTTTGCGAGTGAGTCTAGCCACGAAAACCCCTTGAGTGCCAATCTCTGATGATAACACCGGCGGCGGAGCCTCTTCAGCGAGGCTCGCCCGTGCGCGGAAGCAACGCAACAAGTTTTCCGAAGGACAATGCGGATCAGCACCGCTTCCGGCACCGGGCATATACGGCCCAATCGTGCAATCGCGGCTATGGAGCGGGCGCGGCGGCCAGTTTTGGCGCGTGACGTTCGGGCAGTTCGTCGAAATTTCGATTCAGCTTGAGGATGAGCCCGGTATCGGTAATAGCCCAGATATTCTCGGCGTCGAACACGCCGAAGGCCGCTCTGGTGGCGGATGCGCGGTAATCCACCTCCATCTCCGACCAATGGCTGAAATCCGTGCTTTCAAGCACCTTCAGGCGTCCGGGTATCGGGCTCCAAAAGAGTTCGCCGGCTGGTTCGACGGCCAGAAGGTAAGCGGGCCCGCGGACGGGGAGCGCGATATCGGTGACCGCGCGGCTCTTCTCGCGGAAAACACGCCCGGTCTGCCCCGCCGGCCAGCCGAAGTAGAATACCTCGGCCGGGAACTCAAAGCCATTCGAAAAATTGACGAGACCCAGCCCCGCGCCATCCGGCGCGATCGCGGCCGTGACGATCTCTCCAAACATGGAAACTTCCTGCGCGCGCCAGTTCGCGCCGCCGTCGCGAGTGTCGATAATGAAATTGACGTGCGGCGTATCGCGCTGGCGGATAGCGCGTTCGGGCATCATCCAATCCGGCAGATACTCGCGATTCTTGGGTACACGGCTCCAGCCGGTGATGATCCCGCTCGATGCACCGGCGAAATCGATCTGGTTCAGGATCGTGAAATCCTTCGAGGTCGTCAGCGCCGGTTTCGTCTCGACGGGAGCCCACTTCTTTCCGCCATCGCTGGTTTCATGGAACGACCGCTCAGCGCCCACCGCGAATCCGCGCCGCTCATTGAGAAACCAGATCCGCAGGATATTGGAGATTTTTGCCTGCCGCCGCCAATCCTTGCCCATTTCGTCCGAACGGTAGATGCCGTCCTCGCAAACGGCGAAGACCATACCTTCGGGCAGGGCAAAGAGATCCTGGCAGATTTTTTTGGTTTCGACGAGGCGCCACGTCTTTCCGTCCGTGGTCACCAAGTTCACCGGCTTCACCTTGTCGCGTTTGCGGGAATTGAGGATGCCGGAAGCGATACCGTGATTCGCGCTGATAAACGCGACGTCGAAGAGCCGAAGATCGTATTCGGAGTCGATGTGCTGATATTGCAGTTCCCACTGGCCCCGCGCCGTCCCCGCGGCCGCGCCCAGCCAAAGGATGAGTACGGCGAGGCCGGCGAGCTTCATCAAGCCACCTCTGGCGACTGGGCGGCCGGTTTGCGCACGGTAACAGGCGCCCTGGCACTGGCTGTGCCTGCCTGGGCATCGTTGAGCACCGCGGCCACGAGGGCGCTGCCGGCGATGGGCTCACGGCCGCCCGCCGCGATGCGCAGATAAGCTCCAATGAGTTCCCCGATCGTGGTCAGGAACTCCATGTCATCGCCGGAATGGTCGTGAATCTGGCGATATTGCACGTTCAGAACGCCCAGCATCTGATTGAGGCTGATCACCGGCGCGGAGAGGAACGCCTCGAAGGCGTCTTCCGGCAGATTGGTGAAGGTCTTGAACCGGGGGTCCTTGAATGCCTGCCTGGGGAGAGCGAGCAGGCGGCGCTCGCGAGCCACCCAGCCAGTGAGGCCTTCGTCGAGGCGCAGACGGATTTCGCCAATGGCGCTCACCGGGCGGTCGTGCGTGGCGCACAACGCCAACTCGTTGCCATCCTTGATATAGAGGAAACAGGAATCGCAGAGCAGATATTGCTTCACCAGCCGGACGATGCCTTCCAGCACCTCATGCACCGCCATATCCTTGGCCATGAACCGGGAAATTTGATGGAAGACCAGCAACTGTCTTTCCGCCCGTTCGGGGGCGGACGCCTGTGCTCTGTTACGCGACACCATTCAATTATCTCAGACGTTCGCGGCGGCGGCAGCCCGGCGGATTCCCGATGCTTTCTGCCCGTGGTTCGCGCCCCGGATTCCACCGTAAATTTACTTCCGTTACTTCCCTTGTCTCTTATTTGCGTTCAAGCCATTTGGCCAGTACCATAAAAACCAGTAGGGAATCGCCCCGAAGCGGATCCCCAGGGAGTACCGGCACGGTGACCGTCCCGCGGAACTCCCCGGTCTATCGCGTATTCATGCCTATTCCACCAGGTTCCCCAGCCGGCAGCCGAATTTCCAGGAGGTAATCTAACGTGTCCATGTGGTCTAGCAGACAGAGAGGAAGAGAAGAGGAGCCCGCTCCTTCCTATACGCCGCCGGCGCCCGAACCCATGCGGGAGAGGCCGGCGATGTCCGCTCCCATACCGTCACCCGCTCCGGCCTTTGCGTCGAGCGGACCGGCGATGGTTGGCAAAGCCGTGGTGGTGAAGGGCGAAATACACAGCCGTGAAGATCTTTATATCGATGGCGAAATTCAGGGCACCGTGGAACTGCTGGAAAGCAAGCTGACCATCGGCCCCAACGGGCGCATACAGGCATCGGTGCGCGCCCGTGAAGTAGTGGTTTTCGGCAACGTGCAGGGTAACGTGGAGGCCATCGAAAAGATGGATATCCGCAAGGATGCGCGGCTGGTGGGAGACATCCGCACGGGCAGCATCGCGGTGGAAGAGGGGGCCTACTTCAAGGGAAGCGTCGACATCGTGAAACCGGAAGCGAAGCCCGCCCCCAAGCCCGTCGCGCATCAGCCAGCGGCCGCGCCCGCCGCCGCACCAGCCGCGGCCGCCGCCAGCACGCCCTCAAAACCGGCGGCCGGCACGGAACAAGGCGGGGGCCGCGGTTCCGAGCCTGTTCGCGGCTCCAAGCCCTAGGAATGCAATCTTCGGAAAAGGCCGGCCCCGGCGGAAGCGATTTCACCTGGGGCCGGCTTCTTCCTGTCGCGGCCCTCGCCCCATACGGATCCTGGAATCATGCTTGAGAGCGTCAAAGGTTGGATCGATCGCGTTCGCACACGGCGCGAAGACGATAGCCACTCCACGCATCCTCATCGCCACCTGGCGCGCAGGCAACCCTCCACCACAAAACGGCCCAGCACGGCGATCCAGGAATTTTTCAGC
>CAZXBZ010000098.1:0-10337 GCA_964639135.1 uncultured Solibacteraceae bacterium
GAACGGCGCCACGACGGAAAGCGTCTTCCCACAGCCCGTGGGGACACGGACAAGGATGTGACGTCGCCGGCATAGCGCATCAGCAACCTTCAATTGATAACCGTAGGGTTTGCATCCCGTGAGTCTGAAGGCCTGATTTTGGAAGCTCTCGTTCATTTTCGATTGCGATTCAGTTCAAGCGTAAGCCGATCTGTTGCCGAATCAGATTCAGACGATCCTCTTCTATTCGGGGCCGACTCCACTCATGCGCGCTCCAGGCCATTTCATGGGAGATGGCCAATGCTAACCTCGCCCTTGCCCCATACTGTCTGGCGGCCGACGCCCGTCATCGCGGCGGCACGGAGCCATGGGGTCAGGGCGCGGATGGCGATTTCCGGCCCCGCATATTCCACCTCACCGACAAAGCCTTCCAGCGCATGCTTCTGGCCAGTCCGGCTGCTGAGGCGTTCCGCTCTCGCCATTGTCAGATCGTGCCTGACGACCGTGAGGCATCCCGCTGCTTCCAATAGCGACTGGCGCAGCTCTCGTACAGTTTCTTCCGCCCAAGGCTGTTCCCCATGGAAATGGTTCAGCGCGGAAATCCGGTCGAACGCGCGAAGGGCAAGTACCGGCGCCTCTGGCAGTTCCACCACCCGGCCATCCTGCTTGAGCTCCGTCGGCGTGCGAAACTGCACCCGCAATCGTGCCGCGGTCTCACGGTTTCCGATCTTCTCGCCGTCCAGTACCGCAAACCCCAGAGCCAGTGGTTCGGGAAACGACGCTTGCCGAAACACCCCATCCGAGAAGAAACAGAATTCCGGGTCTCCCTCCAATCCGATGGTTTCCGCCCGCAGCAGAACGGCCCGCCCCCGCCGCGGGCCGATCCCCTCTATGGCAAACTGCGCGAAGGAGAGAGTCAGGAAGGCAATGGTCTCCGGGTACACCTGGAACAGATGGACGTCAAACCAGAACCGTTCGCCCGCGTTCACCGTTCTGCCGTCGAGATGCGAGCCCCGGAACACCAACGGCCGGGGCAGGTCGCGGAACCCGCTCGGGCCCGCCTCCCGCGCAATCGGCGCAAACACCTGCTCATAGGCGCACGCCCCTTCCAGCGGGCATACCGCCGGCTCCCGGCATTCTGGCAAACATGCAATTCGCCGGAAAATCGTGCCGAACGCCCCGCGCAGAATGTTGGTGGATTTGTACGGCGGAAAGAAGACCGAGTCCCTGGCCTCAAACTCGAAACGCAGGCGGTGAAATCGTAGCTCAAACTTAGTCGCCATGCTTGCCGCTTTGTCTTCGCGAGCGGTGGAGGAGCAACTCCGTGCTCCGTTTATACCGAAGTCCGAGCGCAAATAACAATCGCATTGGTACCACATATCCAAATCGACGTTTGCGGCCAGACCGCCAAATTAGTCCTGCTGCTCCAAGCTCCGAACTCTCTCATATTGCTATGCATCAGGCCGTCCTTATCAAGTCCACGCCGCTCATACATCCAAATCCAGGATCGCCCGGCTCGTGCGGGCTTTTTTGCTTCCGGCCGGTCCGCTAAAGTGAAAAATCTTGGGAGTGTTGGTGCCCGATCACACGGTTTGTGATGCGGCCTTTCTTGGGGACGTATGATGAAGGCAGGAAGGGGCCGCCAGCGCATGCTGGGGGCTCCGGGGCTTGGCGGTGGGGGCGGTCTTCTTGGAGGGAGACATCCCGTGGATCTATCACTCGGACTACTTGTCACGTTTCTGCTTACAGCATTTTCGCTTGTCGCGTTTCCACTTGCCGTGTTTCCGCTTGCCGCGTTTCCGCTTGCCGCGTTTCCGCTTGCCGTATTTTCGGCCCGTTCCGCCAATATCTCTTGGAGAGAAACCGCTCATGGATTTACAACTCAGTGAAAAAACCGCGCTTGTCACCGGCTCCACGGCCGGTATCGGTTTGGCCTGCGCCAAGGCGCTGGCGGCCGAGGGGGCCAGCGTGGTGGTCAATGGCCGCCGTCAAGAGCATGTCGATCGCGCGCTTGCCTCGCTGGCCTCCGAGACGCCCGGCGCGCGCTTTCTGGGGGTAGCCGCCGATGTGAGCACCGCCGAAGGCTGCGAAGCGCTGGCCAAGGCGGCGCCGGCCGTCGATATCCTGGTCAACAACGCCGGCATTTTTGCACAGCGGGATTTCTTCGACACCACGGATGCCCAATGGCGCGAGTTCTACGAACTCAACGTGCTCGCCGGCGTGCGGCTTGCGCGCGCATACCTGCCAGGCATGCAACAGCGGGGCTGGGGCCGGGTGCTGTTCGTGTCGTCCGAATCGGCGCGCAACATTCCGCCGGACATGCTGAACTACGGTGTAACCAAAACCGCGCTGCTGGGCCTGGCGCGCGGATTGGCCAAGCGCATGGCGGGCACGGGCGTCACGGTCAACGCGATTCTGCCCGGTCCGACGCTGACCAGCGGGATGGCGGACATGCTGGCCGGACAGGTCCAATCGAGCGGTAAGCCGCTGGAGGAAGTGGCCGCGCTTTTTGTGAGCCGCAACCGGCCATCCTCCATCATTCAGCGTGCCGCGCGGGTGGAGGAGGTGGCGAACCTGGTGGCCTACGTGGCCTCGCCGCTGTCATCGGCCACGACGGGCGCGGCGCTGCGCGTGGATGGCGGCGTGGTCGACGATATCCTCTGACGACGCCTCCGCGGCTTGGGTGAAGCGAGCCGCGGAAACCGGGAGCCGCGCTCCGGCGGCGATGGACTCCCGGGGCTATCCATACTTGGCAGGCAGGCGGGCCGGTTGCGCTTCACGACGTCCTGGACGGGGCAATTTCCGTGCCACGACTGCCGCGGGCACGGGGAAGCCTTACGGCTGAGTGAGCTTTTCGTGAAGCCATGCGATGGCGGAGACCACTGCTTGCGGCGTTGGCGTATGGCCGCTCCGATGGTTCAGAATCGCGAGGCTGTCCGGAGCGCCCAGGGCGGCATAGGCGGGGGCGGCCTTGCGAAGTATCGGGATGCTCTTGTCGCCGTCGGCATCCTCGCCCGCGATCAGCAGGAAAGGGCGCGGCGCGATCAAATCGAGGAGTTCGTTTTGATCGGTACCCGGCGGCAGCATCTCGATGCGTTCTCCGAGATACCAGGGGTCTTCATAATTCGTGAACTTGAACGCAATCCCCGGCTCGGAGGAGACCACGGCGCGGATGCGAGGGTCAAACGCCGAAGCATAAAGCGCCATCTTGCCGCCCAGCGAGTGTCCCATGATGCCGATCCGCGCTGGGTCTACCTCGGGCTGCGCGGAAAGCCAATTCACGATCTGCCTCGATTGCCAGACCCAATACCCTAGCCCGGTGACGTCCGGGCTCCGCGCCTCGAGATCCGCCACGACTTCGAGATAGCCCGGGCCGTCATTCTCGCCGGCCCACGTCACCACCAGCGACGCCATGCCAAACTGCGCCGCCAGATGCGCGAAGGCGCGAACACTGGATGGCGTGGCGATGCGCCCGCCCATGTTCTTTCCGGACGGCGTATCGACGTCATAGTAAGGAACAATCACGACGGGCAGGGGCTTGCCGGCCGCGTGCGCGGGCAGCACCAGCAAAGCGCGCCAGGGCATCTCATTTTCCAGCTTCAGATCCAACAGGCGGCCCGTCCAGGCGGGCTCCTCGTACGCGCGCACGAGCGTGACCCCCATTTCTGATTTTGGCAGGGGAGGACGCCCGAGAACGCGCATCCAGACGTCACGGATTGCGCTGGCATCCGGCTTGGCGGGAGCTTCCGCGGAGTGAACCGCTTCGACGCCCTCGATTGCATAGCGCTCCGTTGCGGATTCCCCCGGCAGACTTCGCGCGACACGAAAGCCGGTATACGGGCTCCGGGCGGCCAGCGGCTGCGATGCGCGAAAGCCCTTATTCCATCGATCGGCTTGCGTGAGGAACGAACCTCCGCGGATCACGCGGGCATCGAAGGTCTGGGGGCCCGCCGGGTTCCAGACGGAATCGACGATGGGCGGGTTGCTGAAGCGATCCCAACAGAGTTCCCAGACGTTGCCGAACAGGTTCTTGAAACGGCGCTCCGTCTCTTGAGGCGAAGCGGTGACGGGATCCGTGCCCCGCGCCGCGCGTTCCGCGATGATTTTTACGCCGGCTGGCCCGGTGTAGAGGTTCTCGCCCATGAGCTGCTCTTTGGTGACCTCTCCGGCGGCGGCGGTCCATTCGGCGTCCGTGGGCAGGCGGTAGCCGGTGCAGGAGCGATCCCAGGTGCCGTCCGCGGCGTAACAGGGGCTGAGCCCCTCGGCCTTGCTGAGCCGGTTGCAGTATTCGAGCGCTTCTTGCCAGGTGACGTTTTCGACGGGCCGCTCTTCTCCCCGGTAGTGAGAAGGGTTGACGCCCATGACGCGCTCGAAATCGGCCTGGCTCACTTCCTCGCGGCCCAGCAGGAATGCGCTTGTATGGACGGTCACCGGCACTTGCGTGATGGAATCGGTTACCACCCGCTTCGCGGGTTCCACGCGGAGCATATCCCGAGCCCAGGCGCGCGAGCCGTTCAGAGCGCCAGCGGCGAGGATGAAAACGCAAATCCAGTTTCGAACAGTCACGCCTCACCTTGTATCACGGCTCAGCGGCGGGGATCAATTCCAGAGGAGGGTGCATGGACCATCCAAACGCTCTCTCCAAGAGGCGGACGCCGTTCCCAGGCGGGCGGACGCCGGACGAAAAGCCGGGCCTTGCGTATTGCGAATCCAGGGGGAAGACGCGATGGGGAAGCGTCCGAGCCGCGAGCGAGGCGGGGGCCGCTCCGGCGTTACGACTTTGCCGCGGTTGCCCGCCATGGTTCTGGCCCGGCCGCCGACGCGCTTGTGTGATGGGGCTTCGCCGCCGGCGTTCGTGCCGGACGATGGGGTGACGCGCGGCGTTCGCGCTCGAAGGCGAGTTCGCGCGTTGCGTCATCGAACCCAACGAGAAGCTCATCTCCATCTCGCAACTGGCCGGTCGCCAGCAGCGAGGAGAGCGGGCGCAGCAACGCGCTGTGCAGGACCCGCTTGAGGTGGCGCGCGCCATCCCGTTCGCTATGGCCTTCCGCGATGAGATAATCGCGGGCCGCATCACTCAAGGAGACCCGAAGGATAATGCCGCGCTGGTGCGTGATGCGCCGGAGAACGTCCCTCAGTTCGAGTTCAAGAACGGCCGCGACGTCGTCGCGCGAAAGGCGGTGGCACAAGAGAATCCGGTCCAGGCGATTAAGGAATTCCGGAGAGAACTTGCGCCGCGCCGCGCCGAGGACCGCCTTCTCCATCTTCCGGCGCAGGGCGGCTGGGATGGCTCCTCCTGGATCGCGAGCGAACGCATCCGCCGCGGTGAAGCCGAGCGGCGCATCCAACAGCCGATCCGCCTCCGTTGTGCCCAGGTTTCCCGTGAGAAAGACCATCGTGTTCGAAAAATCGACCCGCCGGTTATCGCCGAGTGTGAGCGTGGCCTTATCGAGAATCCCGAGCAGCAGGTTCCAGAGGGCATCGCTGGCTTTCTCGATTTCGTCGAAAAGCACAAAGCTGATTTTTACGGTATCCGTTTGAAATTCGTCAAGACGCTCCTGGCTGAGCCGGGCGTGGGTTTCGCGATGGCCGAGATAGCCGGGAGGGGAGCCAACGAGTTTTGCGATCTCATGGCTGTGCTGGAATTCCGCGCAATCGATTTTGATGAGCGCCCGGCGGCTGCCGGCGAGCGATTCGGCCACCGCTTCCACCAGCCGGGTCTTCCCGCAGCCCGTCGGCCCGAGAAGGAGCAGGCTGCCGATGGGACGGTTCCACTCGCCGAGTCCGGCGAGATGCGTCTGATACTGTTCCACGATCCGCGAGATCGCTTCCTCCTGCCCGATGACACGGGCGCGAAGATCGTTTTCCAGCCGAAGCACTTCCGGGCATTTGCTGGTTGCATCGAGAAGGACCGGTAATGCCGCCATGTTTTTCCGCCTTGCGTTGGGGGACTTTGCGCGTTCGGAGCCCGCGCGCTCCGCAAGGCTCCGTGGCCGTGACGCCCTCAGGCTCTCGAAGTGCGCCACGGGGCAAATCGCCCACGAGATAGATCGACGGCATGGACCATATTCAATAGTCTCGCGGCCCAGCAAAAGGATTTTTTCCGCGGGATTCCCTCGCGCCGCGGCCCGGCCTGGCTCACATTCCATACGAAGAGACTGCGCCGTACGGGGGCTGCTTCGCGCACTCCGGAGTGAGCGCCGGGGGCGTGTTTCCCGCGGGGGCGAGTGGACGAATCCGGTGGATTGGCGGGCGCGCGGATGCGTGACATGGTTCGTTCAAAAGACGCTTCGAGGAGGATGGGAACGCAGACGAAAAGGTACAGATTGAACTGTGGTAGCGTATTCGGAATACCGCTGGGGCATCTTTCTTCAGGCCGAGCCTTATCGTTGGTTTCGTCTCGTTCCGCGGTACCCGATTCGAGCGATCTTTGAGGAGTGTCCAGCATGCGCGTGACGAAGTTGGATTGGATTTTTTGCGCGGCTCTCGCGGCTCTCATCTGCATACCGTTTAGCGTGCGGCTGACGGCGCAGAATCCGGCGCCGGGAAAGAGTTCGGTTCCGTACACGGCGTCCACGGACGGCCCCGGGATGTATCGCACTTATTGCGCGGTCTGCCATGGCATTCGAGGGCAGGGCGACGGTCCGGCGGCTCCCGCGATGAGGCAAAAGGTGAGCGATTTAACGGTCCTTAGCAAGAAGAACGGCGGAAAGTTTCCGGAAGAGGAAGTTTACGCCTCCATCGCCGGAGACAAGGACTCGAAGATTCAGGCGCACGGCGCATCCGATATGCCGACCTGGGGGTACGTGTTCCGCCGCGACTCGAAAACGCCGGGAGACCGCGAGGCGGTGGTTCGATTGAAGACGCTCACCGCCTACGTGAAGAGCATCCAGGTGAAGTAAGGGCGCGCCGTGACGCGCGGGGCTGAATCCGCCGAGACGGGCCGCGGAAGGCGCGTGCCCCTGGCATGGCGGACAGGGCGATGCCGAAGGCTCCTCTCTGGCATGCCGATGAGCGACACTGAAGAGACGACGCCGCCGCTTGGGCCGCGCCGCTTTTTTCGATGACGACAACAGAACTTCAGGAAAAGATCGCCTCGCTCGGTCCGTGGTTTTATTCGTTTTCCTTCGAGGGCGGGGTCTCGACGCCATCGAAGATCCCGGCGGAAGTACAGGCCATCTTTGAGACGCGCCGTCTGATGATGGAAGCGGCGCTGCTCGATCACTTTGGAGACAGGCTCCCCGGCGCGCGCGCGGTGGACGTCGGCTGCCACGAGGGCTTTTATTCCTTTGCCTTGCGGCGGCTGGGCGTGGCCGAGGTGGTGGGGATCGACTACCGGGACGAGAATTTGCGGCGCGCGCGCTTTGTCGCGGAGCAGCACCGGACCAACGGTGTGCGGTTCCTGCAAGCCGATGCCGAGGAATTGAATCCGGCGGCGCTCGGCACATTCGACCTGACTCTTTGCTTTGGCTTGCTCTACCACCTGGAGAACCCGATGCGCGTGCTGCGCCGGCTCCACGCGCTCACGGGGGAAATGCTGCTTCTTGAAACCCAGGTGGTGGCGGAAGTAGAGGGTTTTGCGGAGTGGGGAAGCCGCGAATGGAAACAGCCTTACCAGGGAGTGCTGGCCGTGATCGACGAGACCGGGGAGTATGCGCGGGGCAATCAGGAGACGGGTTCCACTCCGGTGGTCACGTGCCCGTCGCCGAACGCGCTCCGCTTTCTTCTGCGCGCCGCCGGGTTTCGCGACGTGGCGTTTCTGGAGCCGCCCGATGGCGCTTACGAACAGCTCGCGAGACGCCAGCGCGTGATCGTGCGCGCCCTGCGCTAGGCCGCCGGGATGAGAAAACGTGGCCCATGCCGGGTGAGGCGCAATCCGCGCGGCGCGCGGCGCATCCCACAATCCATGAGAGCCGGCGTCCTTCGCGGATTCGGCCGCGCGCGCGCGTTGCCTACGCTTGCCCTGCTGGCGTTCTGGGTGTTCGCGGGGTCTCAGGCAGCCGCGCGGAGCGTCTGCCCGCCCGCTCCCAGAAGCTCGGCGTGCCTCCAAACCGCACTAGACCGCCTTCCGCCGGGCGAGACCCTGCGCCTCGACGCGGGTGAGTACGGGATCGACCAGCCTCTGCAACTGACGCGGCCGGGAGTGACGCTGGAAGGGGTGGGGGAGGAGACACTGCTTTATCGGGCGGTGACAACCTCCGGCGGTGAGGGCGTCCTCAATGTGCGCGGCGCCGGCCAGAGGCTGCTGCGTTTCCGCTTTGACGGCCGCGTTACGGAACCGAGGCGTATTCCCTATGCGGACCCCTCGGGCGGACCTTCCGTGTTCGGGGCCCCCATTTACGGCGACCCGATGCACGCCGATCTCGTGGCGAACACCGCGATCACCATCCACCGCGGAGCCACCGGCACGCGCATTGACGGCGTAACCATCGAACACACCGGCGGATACGCGATCTTTCTCGATGCGCGTTACGGAGACATTCGGGATGTGGTGATTCGCGGATGCCGGCTGAGAAACAACCGGCCGCATCTGTTCGGGGCGTCATCCACCGCGTCTCCCGAGGCCGGCCCCGGCTACGGTGCGTGGACGGGCGGGATCCATTATCAGAACGACGGCCGGAATCTGGATTTCGCACGGTTCTCGGTTCGCGGTTTGCTGGTGGAAGATTGCGTTTTTGAACGGATTGCCGGGCACGCCGTGTGGGGGCATGGCTACGGCTTTGAGACGCTGAACGAAGACATCGTGGTGCGCGGGAATCGCTTCGAGGATATCGGTCTCGATGCGATTCAGATCGGGAATGCAAGGCGGGCCGTGGTGGAGGGGAACCGGATGCACCGGATCGGCTTTGTGACGCAAACCGATCGAGACCGTCCGCGGCCGGCCTGGTATCCGGGAATCCGCGCGGACATGACGGACAACATTCCCGCGGTTGGCATCGATACGACGGGAGTGGTGAGGAATTCGCGCTACAGCGATAACGTACTGCTTAGCGTGAACGGAATAGGGATAGACCTGGACGGTTTTACCGAGGGAGAAGTGCTGCGCAATGAGATCCGCATTCCGGGTATCGAGGATGCTTACGGCGCCGCGCTGGATCGTGTCTCCGAGTTCGGCCCGTACGCTGGGGGCGGGAAGGCGGAGCCTCCCGGAAACCTGACGAAGGGGATCAATCTCAGCAACAGCTCGGCCAGCCTGGCCACGAAGCGGGTACGCATCGCGGAGAACCGGCTGATCAATCTGGGGGGATATGCGATGCTGCTTCTCGATTGCCAGGAGAGCGTGGTGGAGCGGAACGAGATACGGCACTACAGCACGATGAACGGCCCGATCGTGCTTGCCAACACCTTGCGGGAGCCCCGCCAGCAGCATGTCTCTTCCAGGAATATCGTCCGTGACAACCGTATCTATTTTCCCTGGCACGCGAGCTGTGTGACGGAAGCGGATGACATAGGGGCGGGCGATCTTCCCGTGGTGGGGCCGAATTATGTGTACGGCAATACCTGCAATAGCGTGTGGGGCGAACTGACCACGGGGCGGCAAAGCCACAGCGCGAATGAAGCCCCCCCGGAGCGGCCACGGTGATTGCCGCGCTCCGTGTTTCGCGGAAGCTATCATACGGCGAGGCGGGCTTCTGTAGACTAACAAGGGTGGAGCTCAAGGCCGAGGCCGGGAGCGCCACCCGCTGATATGTCCATCTCAAAAGACGCTTTACGTATTCTTGATTTTTCCGCCCGTTTGGGTACGACGCCGCTCGAAGCATTGACGGTGGAGGACGCGCGCGCCCTTTCACGGGAAACGGCCAAGCTGGATGGAGATCCGCCGCCGGTGGCGCGGTGGGAAGACCGCAGGGTTCCCAGCCCGGCCGGGGAGGTTCCGATCCGCGTCTACTGGCCGCGCGAGTTGCGGGAGGATGAACGCATCCCGGTGACGCTCTTTTTTCACGGCGGAGGGTGGGTGCTTGCCAGCGTCTCCAACTACGACGCGTGCTGCCGCCGCGTGGCCAATGCCGCGCAGTGCGTGGTGGTTTCCGTGGAATACCGGCTGGCGCCCGAGCACCGCTTTCCCGCGGCGGTGGATGATGGCTACGCCGTGCTCCGCTGGCTGAAGGAAAACGCACCGCACATCGGCGGCGACCGGCGCAAGATCGCGGTAATGGGAGACAGCGCGGGGGGCAACCTCAGCGCGGCGCTGTGCCTCAAATCGAGGGATCTCAATGGTCCGCCTGTCTGCGCGCAGGTACTGATTTATCCGGTGACCGATCACTGGGACGCGGGTTACCCGAGTTATACGGAAAACGCGGAAGGTTACGGACTCACACGCGATGCGATGAAGTGGTTCTGGGCGCATTATCTGGGGC
>CAZXBZ010000099.1:0-10310 GCA_964639135.1 uncultured Solibacteraceae bacterium
AGCCGGCTCTCTTCGCCGATCAAGAGATCGTCTTCCATCGGAAACGGCGCGGGTTTTGATTCATTGAGAATCCAGACCTTCTCCGCCACCAGTTCCACCTCGCCCGTCGCCAGGTTGGTGTTGACGGTCTCCGCGGAGCGCTTCTCCACGCGGCCTTCCACCGCCACCACGAATTCGCCGCGGATCTGTTCCGCGCGCGCGTGAACCTCGGCGTCCCGTTCCACCCGGAAGACAATTTGCGTGATGCCCGTGATGTCGCGCAGATGCAGGAAGATCACTCCTCCGAGGTCCCGCCGCCGGTGTACCCAGCCCATCAGCAGCGCCCGGCCGCCGGCGTTCTCCGCGCGCAGATCACCGCACTTATGTGTTCGTTGTAAGGTTCCAAGGAAATCGAGTTTCACTGGCTGATGGCTCTCGCCGTTCGTGCTCATGTTGCTTCCTGACTAATTGAAAATTCTTTTACCGCGCGAGATCGAGGATCGCGGATTCGGTAAGATCGGCCTGCTCGCCGGTCCGCATGTCTTTCACCACGAAAACGCCGCGCGACAGTTCGTCGTCGCCCAGGATCACGACTCGCTCAACCCCCAGCCGGTTCGCGAGATCCATGGCGCGCTTCAGCTTGCCCTCGAAGAACACTTCCACCGTGGCGCCCTTCGCGCGCAGAGCGCGCGCCAGAGCCAGATTCCGTTCCATTGCGGCGTCGCCCAAAGCCAGCATGGCGAAGCGGATCCGTTCCTCGCAAAGCGCGGCCGTTTGCGTCTCTTGCAGGCTCATTACCAGGCGATCCGCTCCAATCGAATAGCCAATCCCCGGTGAACGCACTTTCGAGCCGAGCGCTTCCGCCAAACCGTCGTAGCGCCCTCCTCCGAGTACCGAGTTCTGCGCGCCGAGAGCCCCATGCACGATCTCGAATGTCGTGCGCGTGTAATAATCGAGCCCCCGGACCAGCCGCGGGCGCACTTCGAATTCGATGCCGGCCGTCGTCAGGTAGTGGAGCACGGCGTCGAAATGCGCCTTCGTTGAGTCGTTGAGAAATTCGTGAATCGAGGGCAGCGCCGCGATGAGGTGTTCATCCCGCGGATCCTTGGAATCGAGCACCCGCAAGGGATTGGTTTCCGCGCGCCGCCGGTTATCCTCGCTCAGTTCGTTTCGCACGCCGGCCAGTTCTTCACGGAGCCTGGCCACGTACCGCGCGCGGCTTTCCGGGTCTCCCACGGAGTTCACCAGCAGCTTGAAGTCGCGGAGCCCCACTTCCTTCAGGTAGGTCACCACCATCTCGATCACTTCGCCATCGACGAGCGGTGATTCCGAACCGATAACTTCGGCTCCGATCTGGTGAAACTGCCGGAAGCGGCCTTTCTGCGGGCGCTCGCGCCGGAACATCGGGCCCATGTAGTAGAGCTTTTGCAGGCCTGGCCGCTGGTCCATCCGGTGTTCGATGTAAGCGCGAATTACCGAAGCGGTGTTCTCCGGCCGCAAGGTGAGAGATGTGCCGTCGCGGTCTTCCCACGTGTACATCTCCTTGGTGACGATGTCGGTTTCCTCGCCCACGCCGCGCGAGAAAAGTTCCGTCTGCTCAAAGACCGGCGTTCGAATTTCGGAGTAGCGGAAGCGGCGGAACACATCGCGCGCCGTGCGTTCGATGTGATTCCAGACAGAGGTATCCGGCGGGAGCAGGTCCCGGGTCCCTTTCACGGCGCGAATCAAAATACTTCGTCCTTGAAGGCCTTCTTATATTTCACGTAATTGCTGGCGTTCTCGGTGAAGCGCTTTTTCTCGTCCTCACGCAATTCTCGGACCACCCGGGCGGGCACGCCCATCACCATCGAGTTTGGCGGAACCTTCATCCGCTCCGGCACCAGAGCGCCGGCCGCCACCACGCTCCCCTTGCCGACGACGGCGTCATTCAGAACGATGGCGCCGATGCCAATCACCGCGTCGTCCTCGATGGTGCATCCGTGCAGGTTCACGGAATGGCCCACCGTCACCCGATTGCCGATGATCAGCGGGCAGATGTCGTGTTCCACGTGCAGGCAGGAATTGTCCTGGATGTTCGTGGCCTCGCCAATACGGATAATGTTCACGTCGCCGCGAATCGTGACGTTGCACCAGACGCTAGAATTCTCGCCGAACACCACATCGCCGATCACCTGCGCGCTCGGGTCGATGTAGCATGACGAAGGAATGGTAGGCGTGATCCCCTTATAGCCGCGAATCATAAGAAACCAGAATCCTTCATTTTAGCAGAGGGTCCGGCGGGGGCTTTCGCAGCCAGATGTAACAGTGGTTCCCGATACGCCCGGCGCGCGGGTTCTTGAAGAGCGGCAGGTCGAGGTATCGAAGCGGGAAGAGAAGCCAGCCGAGAACTCCGTGCGTGAAGGCGCGCAGGCCGTCCGGCGACCATAGCTTGGCGTATTCAAGCATGAAGACGAGCAGCGTCGCCGTCGGGCCCGTGCGCCATCCGCTTTTCACAACCTCAAGGTCCGGGTTCATCAGCCGGAGCGCGTCGATCGTGAACCGGCGATAGTCTCGCGGATACTCGTGGAATGGATGCGCGAAGGGCACGACCGCGTGCAGAAAGCCGCCGGGTTTGAGAGTGCGGGCCATCTCGTGAAGAATTGCTTCTGGACGTTCGACGTGTTCCAGGACGGCATCGCACTCAATCCGTTGAAAAAGATCGTCGCGAAACGGCAAGTATTCGGCGTCGGCCGCGACGTCTACCCCCGGTAGCGGGAACAGGTCCAGATTCACATAACCTTCGGGCCGCGCTCCGGCGCCGCCGATATAAAGGTTCCAGCGTCCAAGCGGTGCGTCGATCCGCTGTTCGTCGGGGTTTGGGACGCAAGGGTCTGGGGGCGTAAGGCCGCGGCGCGCGCGTGCTCGCCAGGAGCTTGCCGTGCGCCGGCGGTGAAGGTCGCGGATGGTAGCGTCGCTGGCCATCGGATGGTGAGGAATGGGATCGCGGCGGAAACTACGCATACTCCGCGTTTGTGCCGGCGCCTCGATTGGCCGGGCGGAAAGCAGCCGGGCGATACTTCGAATCTTATAACGCCGTGGTGCTTGGCAGCCCGGAAGCTTCTCCCGTCTCGAAAAGATCGACAAACGGGATCGTCAGCGCGCCGATAAGACTCGCATCGAGTCCCAGGGAGCACGGGCGCAGCAGCAGGTTCTGAAAATTCTGGAATTCCTCCCCTTTAGGGAATTGGTCGCGGATCGCTTCCACCACGAGCGGCCAGGCATCCGTGATGGCTCCGTCGACAATCACCACATCCGCGTTGAATCCCCAAATTACATTTGCGATGCCGATGCCGAGAAAACGCATCGTTTCGCGGAGCGCCTGCGTGGCCGCGGCGTCGCCTTCCTGCGCGAGATGACAGATTTTGCGGATCCGGCTCTCGGTCTCGCCGCTCGTTCCCCGCTTTTCACCCGAGAGGGCGGTGTAGCGCGCAAAAATGGCCGGGTACGCCGCCAGGGATTCGAGGCATCCCGGGCGATCCTGAGCACCCGAGCCCGGCGCGTCGGCCACCACCATCTGCCCGATTTCGCCGGCGGAACGGTGTGTGCCCCGGAAGAGCTTCCCGTCGATCACGATGCCCATCCCGATGCCTTCATCCACCCGGATGAACAACATGAAGCGGCTGCCGTTGATCTCGGTGCGGCCGGACGTGTATTGCGCAAGCGCTGCCGCGCGCACGTTATTTTCGACGGAAACGGACAGCCCGGTCTGTGCCTCCAGCGCCTCCTTGACGTGCACGTTATTCCAAGTGTTGGAGCTTCCGACTTCGATGACGCCGCGCTCATGATCCACGATTCCGCGAACGCTGACGCCGACGCCATGAATCAGGTGGCCATGCTCGCGCGCTTTCAGGCTGTTGATCCGTTCGGCCACCATGTCGAGCGCCTTGGCCGGCGTCCGCGGCGTGCGGAAGCGCTGCGTTTCGATCGCCTGGCCTTGCAGCGTCCCCAGCGTCACGCGGGTCTCGAACTGGCGGATATCCACGCCAATCGCGCGGTGGTGACGCGGGTCGAGTTCAAGCCGCGTCCCCGGCCTGCCGCCGGTGGAGTTTTCCTCGCCCTGCTCCCGGATGAGCTGGTCTTCAAGCAGCTCCGCCGCGATTCGTGAAACCGCGCCTTCGGATAGGCCGGTGCGGCGCGCGAGTTCCGCGCGTGAAATGAGCGAGTGCTTGCGCAATGTGCGCAAAACGAGCGCTCGATTTGCCCCCCGAATCTGCGTCACGCGCTGCGCGCCTCGAATAGCTGCCCGGTAATCTCTCATCGATATCTAACCTGTCAGTCGAACGAAAGACTCATCGCGCCCCGCGGCGCACGTTCCAATATATCCCTTCGGCGCCGGACTTGCGCGATTCCATGTCTATAACATCTTGTCTCGTTTTGTGTCAATAAGATCCCGTCATGCGGCGGGGCCTCGCGGAGCCCGGTGGAAAGCCGGATTATCTCCCCCGCGATCGGGGTCTGGATTCCTTGCGGTAATCAAGGAAGTACTTGACAGAGTTTACATCGCGGCTATATACTCACGACGATGGCTTTTATCTTTGGAAAGCCGTCGGGGAGCCTCGTGCGCGGATCGAATGAGGCTAACTAACACAGGAGGTTAGACTGTGCATTTTCTGACATGCAAACGGGCGGTTTCCTCGCTCTGCCTGGCTGTCGCTACTCTGCTATTATCAATGTCCGCACTCTCGCAAGGAACAGCGACCATCCGTGGAACCGTATTCGATTCCACGCGAGCCGCCATACCTGGCGCGAGTGTCGTCGTGACCAACGTTGAAACCAATACGCCCCGCCGGACGGTGACGTCGGCCGAGGGAATTTACTCAGTCTCCGCGCTCGGAGGCGGTAACTACAGAGTGGCGGTGGAGAGCCCAGGCTTCAAGCAATGGTCCGGCACTCTGATTTTGCAAACCGGCCAGACGGCCGTGGTCGACGCGACTCTTGAAGTCGGCTCGATCGATACCGTGGTTGAAGTTACCGGCGCCGCTCCGATCATCAATACGGAAAGCGCCGATGTAGGTGACGTTAAGGATGCGCAGCGCATCCGCCAGCTCCCGCTGAATGGCCGGGACATCACAACTTTGTTTTCTCTTACGCCTGGCGTTGAAGGCGGCGGCAGCCCCCGTGTCAATGGCATGAAGGTGGGCTCCACCGAAATGGTGCTCGACGGTGTTTCCCTTGTCGATCGTTTCGGCGGCGGCATGGGCCGCGTCCAGCCGGCGCTGGATAGCGTCAATGAATTCCGTATCGAGACCTCGGGCTCTCAGGCTCAGTTCTCGCGTCCGGCAACGGTTTCGCTCGTCACGAAGAGCGGCACCAACGAACTGCACGGCAGCGTCTTTCTAACGCACCGCAACAACTCGGCCGGCTTGCGCGCCCGGCAGCGTCAGGATGGAAACGACGCGCCGAAGCTTATCCGGAACGAATTCGGCGCCTCCGTGGGCGGCCCGGTCTTTTTGCCGAAGTTTTACGACGGCAGGAATCGCACCTTCTGGTTTGCCGCTTACGAGGGGCTCCGCCAGCGTGAACAACAGTACTATCGCGATATCGTGGCCACCCAGGATATGTGGGCGGGCAATTTCGATAACCTGATCGACGCGCAGGGCCGTAAGACCAATATTTACGACCCGATGACGACCGACATCAACGGTTTGCGCACGCGCTTCCCCAATAACCAGATTCCAGCCGGACGCATCTCGCCTTTTTACAAGACGATGCAGTCGGTAACGCCTTTGCCCACGCTTGATGTGAATCCGTTCGTGGGTCCGAACTACGAGGCGATCTACCCCAACACCAACGACGTCTATAAGTTCACGGCGCGTGGTGACCACCGTTTCTCCGATAGCGATATGCTGATGGGGCGGTACACCATTTCAAACCGCGAGACCGCGCTCACGGGCGGGCGTTATGGCGCTCCTCCGATGGGAATGAAGGATTCTTATGGCAGCGGCCGCCAGGACGCCCGTAACTATTCGGTATCCATCCAGGAAACGCACGTCTTTTCCCCGACTCTCGTGAACGAAGTCACCTTGGGCTTGCAGCGCAACGACAACAGTTCGGGAACGCTGGCCGACAACCGGGCCTGGGCGAACGAGTTGGGGCTTCCCAACCCCTTCGGGGCCACTGGCTGGCCGACTCTCTGGGCTGGCGATTTTGTCTGGGATAACGATAACCGTGGCGATCAGAAGCTCACCGGTTATGGCATCGAAGACAATCTGACCTACGTCACTGGCGCGCATACGTTCAAGATGGGCGCCAAGGTTCGTTACGAACAGAATAACGTCCGCGAATTGCAGCAGGCGCAGGGTTCGGATGGCTTTGACGGCGATTGGACCGCCCTCTATGAGCCGGCGGGAGACGATATCACTCCGTTCACCGGAGACGGCATGGCCACCATGGCCCTCGGTTTGCCAACTTATTTGTCGAACCAGAATAATCGCGGATATTTCTATTTCCGGCAGTATGAGCTTGGTCTCTACGTCCAGGACACCTGGAAGCTCACGAACCGGCTGACGCTCGATCTCGGTCTCCGTTATGACCGCTGGTCTCCGTACAGCGAAAAGCAGAACCGCTTTCTCGCCGTCGACATGGACACCGTTGGCTCACTCTTCCAGGTGGTAACGCCCGGAAACGTGCAAATGGAATCTCTTCCTGGCTCGGCCCCGTCGCAGCTTGATTCCTGGGCCTTGCGTGGCCTTACCTGGACGACGGCCGATTCGATCGGTTATCCCTCGAATCTGCTAAGAGCCGACAACAACAACTTCGGGCCGCGTATCGGCTTCGCGTATAAGTTAACGGATCGCAGCGTGCTTCGCGCGAGCTACGGCGAGTACTTCTGGACGATGCCGCTTTCGCAGATCCTGCAATCCATGCGCATGACCCCTCCGCTGAACCTCCGCTACGAGAACATTCTGTCCCAGAAGGATGGAACGGGTACTTATGGCGCCCGCAGCCTTCCTGTCGCGGATGATTATGTCGGGAAGGCTCAGGTCGATACCTCCGGTATTGTGACGATCGGATCGAATGCGCAGCAGGGAATGTCCCTGGATGGCAGAAACTGGAAAGACGGCCGGGCGCGGAAAGTCCACGTGACTTTCGAGCACCAGTTCTTCGGAGATAGCGCCGTCCGGTTCAGCTACATGGGCGATTTTGGCCGCGATCTCGAGCAGCGCTACTCCCTCAACCAGCAGGAGAGTGAGTACAACTACGTATCGCGTACGGGCCTCAACCCTCCGGGCAACCGCGCATTCATGCGTGACAACCCGAATTGGACGGTGTTCGCGACCAATCGTACCGGCTACTCGAATACCAACTCCTTCCAGGCTGAATTTGAGAAGCGTTACTCCAAGGGCTTCGTCAGCCAGTTCTTCTACACCTTTACCCGGTCGCTGACCACCAGTGATTCGGACGGCTACAACAGCGGAAATGGCAATATCAACGCGGTGGGTACGGGCGTTGCTCAGGTGCCACAGCGGAATCAGGTCCTCGGAAATCCGAATATGTCCTACGATGACCTGCTGCGTCTTGTCTATTACAACAGCGGCTACGTACCCGCGCACCGCGTGCGCTGGAACGGTCTGCTCGACCTGCCCTTCGGCAAGGGCCGCGCTCTCGCGGGCAATGCCTCCGGCTGGGTCGATTCGATCATCGGCGGCTGGCAGTTGAGCGCGATTGGCGATTGGCGCAGCGGCAACTGGCTGAGCGTGGATGCCAGCCGGTACCTCTTTGGAGATCCGACTCTGAATGCGGACGAGCGTCTCTTGCTCAACTTCGGCGGCCGTACGCAGCGGATGTGGTTCAAGGGCGACTTTGACGTCACTCAGGCGACGGGCGCGGATGCCGCGAAGTTGCAGGCCCTGGTGCCAGTCGATCGCTCGCAGCGCGTCCTGCGCCAAGTTGGTCCGGGCCTGGATAACCGCGTGCCGGTACTCATGCAGGACGGAACCACGCGTCTGACTTCAATCGCGACGGACAGCGTGAACTGGAACGCCCGTAACTTCTTCAAGGGCCCGGGCGCCTGGAACGCGGATCTTACCCTGATGAAGTCCTTCAAGTTGACGGAATCGGCGAACTTCCAAGTTGGAGCCGATTTCTTCAATGCCTTCAACCATCCGGTGGACATTAATCCGAATGCCACCACCGGATTACAGGATCTGAGCCAGCAGTCCAATGGACCCCGAATCATTCAGCTTCGTGGCCGTATTTCCTGGTAGCAGTAAGTGATTGGAGCCGGCGAGGGCTGGTTCTTCAACAGAAGCAATAACCGAAAGGCCGCCGTCATCACAAGGGTGACGGCGGCCTTCACCGTTTTGTAGCTCTATTTTCCCTCGCGCTTTTGGCGTAACCGCCTCATCCATTCGAGAATGGAAGTATCCGCTTGCATTGCCGCGGCGGCTCAATTCAGCTTGTTGCCACTCAAATCTCATGATGGAATCATCCGCTCGATCCCTGCCCGTTCTTTCAGCCGGGGAGGTCCGTATTCTCGGCTGCCTGGTGGAGAAAGAACTCACTATCCCGGATAACTACCCGTTGACCCTGAATTCCTTACTTGCGGCTTGCAACCAAAAGACCAGCCGTGATCCAGTGATGAGCCTGGATGCGGTGGCCGTCGAGGAAGGGCTGAGATCGCTAAAGGAAAGGGGATTCGTTCGCGAAGTTTCCGGCGCGGAACATCGGGTGCCGAAATTCAAACATGACATGCCCTTCATGCTCCGTTTGAACCACGCGCAGACCGCGGTGCTTACCGTGCTCATGTTACGCGGCGCTCAAACCGCCGGCGAGTTACGCGGCCGTACGGAGCGGATGTATTCGTTCGACTCCCTCGACGATGTGGCGTCCACGCTCGATAGTCTGAAAGATCTGAACGGACGCCGCCTGGTGATGGAACTAGAGCGGCAGCCCGGAACCAAGGAGCCGCGCTACGCCCATTTACTGTCGGGCGAGGAGGCCGCCGCCTCTTTGAGCGTGGCGGCCATCACCGGCGGAGAGCCCGCTGAGCGTAGGGATGAAATCGCGGAATTGCATGAAGAAATTGCGGAGGTCCGTGAGGAACTGGCCACGCTGCGGACCGAATTCGCTAAATTTCGCGAACAGTTTGATTAGGCGGTCATTAGGGCCGCGATGCGCGCCATGAGACCTTTACGGGACATCCAGAGCGCGCGGACGACGGCGTTACGCGCCGTCCCTGGTTAAGCCGCAAGGTCAGGCGGCATGAGCGAGCATCGTTGCTGGCAGCGTCGCATCAATCTTGCGGCGAACCCGCATCAGACGCAGCCGGACGGCGAGAGCGCTGCAACCCAGTTTGTTGGCGATCTCTCCGCTGCTGTAGCCGCTCACATAATGCAAACTTAATAGCTTCTTCTCTTCGGGCTTGCACGAACTCACAATCTCATTCCAAAGGATCCCCGTCTCCGTGGGCTCGCACGCCGCGGTTGTTTCCTCGATCTCCTCGCTTCGCTGGCTGCCGATCGCATGCGCGCTAAACATGTGCTTGGCAATGCTGGCGACCCACACTTCCAGTGCTTCCGGCGTTCGTAACTGGTGAAGGCGCTCCCAGCCGCGCACCCAGGCTGCCTGTGCCACCTCTTCGGCTATATCCGCGCTGGCGCCACGGGAGCGCAGAAAGCGAATCGTCCGCTGAAAGCCGGTTCGATAAGCTGCTCCATATTGTTCCTCCGTCAGGCAACGCGCGGGCTGCGTAATGGGCTCGGTGGAAACCGAATCCGCGGCGGACGGGGCTGGTGCGATGCCGTTGCGCGCTTCTTCCCGAACCGCGAAATCGAGCGGTTGGGAGTCGCGGACAGGGAGACTCTTTCGTGAGCCGGTGATCCGCGAATCACGCGTTGGGAGGAATGGATGGAAGGTGCTTGGTGTCTGAACTGCTGTTGTCGCCATGCCTCACTAAGGAGCAATCGCGTCTCCATACTGTCGTCTCCATGTTCAAGGGCGAGGCAAGCCACTGAAAAGAGGAAAGATCTGCTTATCTCGAAGTATTGCACCAAGCCTGAGGAAGTGTTCTATCTCCTGTCAGATTGTCTGAATTACGAACAGGTGATGAAATACTGAACACCCCACGCCGCGGAACGCTAAGGGCAAACATGTCGATTCCGTCGCGGTTGATGGACTGGCTCTCCGGTCATCAGGCGATTCAAACAAAGTTGTAGAGTAAGGGAAGTGCATACCTTAGCGAACAAGCCGGTCTGGCAAAAACTCCTGGTGCTTGTGGCTGCCGTTGCCTTGTCCGCTGTCTGTTCGGAGTTCGCGCACCACTCTCTTGCGGATCAGGTTGAAGCCACATT
>CAZXBZ010000100.1:0-10282 GCA_964639135.1 uncultured Solibacteraceae bacterium
GTCGGCTGCTTCACTGACGAGCCACGTGCCGTCGGCGAGTTTGAGCACGATGCGAAGCCAGTGCAGGCCCTGCTGCTTGGCGCGCCAGACGATGCGCGCCTGACGGGATAGATCGACGAACGCATCGCGATGGCGGAGGCTCAGCGCCCAGTTCGCCTTGGCATCACCGTTCCAGATATAGAAGGGATCGTCGTAGGGCTGGTCGTGGTTGCTCTTTTTGATGCCATCCCGACCAGGGCCGTGCAGAGAGAGAATCAACGAGGAGTTGGCGACATCCTGCTGCGTGGCAGGCAGATGGGGAGGCGATTCCACCCAGTCTTCGCGGAAGAACAACCCCGGACGTTCACGCTGCTGCGCAAACGCGGTAATCGAACACACGGCCATCAACACCAAGATCGCGACCCAACGCATTGCAACTCTGGCTCCTCGTGAATATCCTATCGGACCCGGAGGAACCGTGCATGCGCTGTCGCCGCCCGCGCGTTCGCCGGGAGCGTGAATCCAAGCTCTTCAGTGCGCTGGCTTAAGCGGACGGCTTTGGATGCCCCCGCGCGCGGCCCGGCCCGCGGACTGACTCTCCGCCGCGCCATGCTCCACCGGGAGATCTTTCCGCCGGCCCCACTCCTGGAACGAACCATCGTAAAGCCGCGCCTCCAGACCCAGATACCGGGCTACAAAGTACGGCACGGTGGCGGAGTTGCCGACATGGCAATAGGTAACGCGCACGGGTTCGGCGCCACGTTCCCCAACGCCGAGCATCCGCCGAAGCGCTTCGGGAGACTTGAAGCGGCCGCCGCCATCAAAAAAAGCGGTGTACGTCTCGTTGCGCGCGCCTGGGATACGCCCGGCGCGAGGCATCGCTCCCTGATCGGCTCCAGTGAAGAACTCCGGCGTGCGGGCATCGACAATCATCACCGACGGGTCGGCGAGGTGCATGCGGAGCCAATCCGCGCCGGCCACGCGAACCGGCGCGGGGCGAGGCGTAAAAGTACCGGAAGCCGGGGGAACCGCCTCTTTCGAGAGCGGGCGTCCCTCCTTTTTCCAGAGGGCAAGGCCGCCGTCGAGCAGCGCCGCGCGAGCGCCGAGGCCAAGATAATCGAGCGTGAACCAGACACGAGTGGCGGGGGGAACTCCCGCGGCTGCGTAGACAACGACCTGGGATTCGTCCGTCACCCCCAATTTCGAAAAGAGCTGGCGCAGCGGCTCGACGCGGGGCAGCTCCACGGTAAGGCCGCTTGCATCGGTAACGCTGACATCCTCCAAGCGGATGAGGCGCGCGCCTGGAATGTGGCCCGCGGCATAATCGGCCGGCGTACCGGCGTGGAGCACCACGACATTCGGATCCGCGAGTTTCGGCTCGAGCCACGCGGATGAAACCAGCATTTGTTCCGCGGAGAGCAGAGAGACCAAGGATAGCTGCAACAGAATGGAGACCAGGCAACCCCGAAACATGACTACAGTATGCCAGTTAAGAGGACGCCTCGTGGCGCGGCAACGCAAGCTGTTCCCGAAGAAACGCGAGGCCTTCACGCGCCAGCGCTTCCGCCGAGGGAGCCACATCGCGCCACAGGCAGGCGGCCGCGGCAATCTCCGGCACGCGGGAGCCAAAGCTTTCAATCACGAGCCAGCCATCGTAATGCGCGCGCTGGATGGCGGGCAGCACGGATTGCCAGTGGACCTGGCCGGAACCGGGCGCGCCGCGGTCGCTCTCGCAGGTATGAATGTGATGCAGGCGGCGGGCCGAGGCGAGGATGGCCGAGGCGGAATCCTTCTCCTCGATGTTGGCGTGGAAAGTATCGAAGAGAATGCCGAGTTTGGGATGCCCGGCTTCTTCGCAGAGGCGGTACACCTCGGCGGCGGTGGTGGTGAAGTAGGTTTCGAAACGGTTGAGGGGCTCGTGGGCCAGGTGCACGTTGCATTCGTCAAGCACCGGCCCCAGCGAGGTGAACGCTTCGACGGCGCGCTTCCACTCGTCGCCGGTCGGACGCCGGCCGCTGTGATAGCCGACGGGCGAACAGAACGGCCCGAGGAAGACCGGGGAGCCGAGCTCGGCCGCGATCCGGATGCCATCCACCAGAAATTCACGTGCCGCATGGCGGCGCGACGCATCCGGCGAGATGAGGCTCAGGTCTCCGGTGAGCGCGGAACACAGGGTACATTCGAGGTCTTCCCGCTCAAGAGCGGTTCGGATCTTTGCGGCGTTAAAGCCGTCGAATGAAAAACGGGCGATTTCGATACCGTCGTAGCCCCACTCACGGACACTGGGCAGCAGACGCAGGTGCTCTTCACCGAAAGCGCCGGTCCACAAAAGGGTATTGATGCCGAACTTCATCGCGTCGTCCTTCCTTATCTGGTGAGATTCTCAAACAGAAAGAGACCGCCTTTGCCGGGCGCGACAAAATCGAGATCGCCGTCGCCATCGAGATCCGCGACGGGCATCTGCATGCCGCCGCCGGCGCGCCCGCCGTAATCGATAATGTGGCGCACCCAGGCGACGCCCTTACCGCCGGGCGCGGGGATGCGCTCATACCAGAAGATACCGTTCGGATCCTGAGCGCCGGGGTCGTGATCGTGCGCCAGGAAACGCTTGCCGGTGAGGATGTCTTTCTTCCCGTCGCCATTGAGATCGACGAGCACAACTTCGTGGGCCTGGCTCCAGGCCCGATCGATTTCCCGCTTGGCCCACGAACCGTCAGGCATCTTTTCGAGCCAGTAGAGGCCGTAATCGTGCGCATTGCCGAAAACAATATCGGGCCGGCCGTCTTCGTTTACATCGAGGACATGGATGAAGCTGAGATGCTCCTCGAAGTTCCAATCGTTGTGCTCTTTCCAATTGCCGGAGCGCGGATCCGGGGGCGCTTCGAGCCAGCCTCTGGCGGTGAGCACGTCCGCGCGCCCGTCGCCATTGACATCCCCGGCGCCAATACCGTGGCCGAAGTTCTTGGGGCTGATGCGATGCTCTATCCATTCGCCGCTCTTGTATTCATACCAGGCGGTTGGGGCATTAGCGTTGCCGAACTGCGGAAGCAGTTCTCTCGCCTTGCCGTCGTTATCGAGATCCACCAGAAACGCGAATTCCGTGTTGTTGCCAAGAATGACCGGCGATTCGGCCCACTCGCCACCGGCCGCGCCAGGGTTGCGATACCAACTGATCTTTTTTGAAAACCATGTGGCGGTGATGACATCCACCCAGCCATCGCCATCGACATCCATCACGAGATCGCTGAACGCATCCACATAATTGTTCTGGAAGTGCAATTCACGGTAGCGGCGCGGCTTCCAATCCGGAGCTTCGTACCAATACTCCCCGCTGAGAATATCGAGCTTGCCGTCACGATTGATGTCCGCGACCGCCGCGGTTTCCGCCGCGCCGCCATCGAGAAGGTGACGCTTAAACGGGATATCCGGCGGCCGGCCGGCGGCAAGGATAAGAATTACCGGAACGGCCAGTAACGGGAGAAGCGCCATGCGTCGCATGGGGACATCATACCGTTCATCGGACGCGCCCCGAAGCGGCAGAATCACCGGATGGGAGGCGGGCTCACTTGCGGATCAGCCAGACCTCGGAAACCTGCGCTCCACGCAGACGGCCACTGGGCGGCTCCTCGCGATCCCAAGCAAGAAGCAGCTTGCCGGATTGAGTAGCCTCATGCGGAATATCGAACTCAAGCGGCCGGATGGGAAGGGGCTTGCGCATATAGGGATGAATGACGACGGCATCGTTCGCCACGAGGCGGATGCCCTGCTCGGGAACGGCATTTTCGCCGCCGTAGACGACACGCACTTTGTATTGCGCGGCGGGATCCAGACCCGAGTATTCGAGACGGATGGGCCGGTTGCGCCAGGAATTGGCATGGCTCAGCCACGAAATCGGGCCTTCGAGCACCTCCCAGAAGCCTTGCTGGCCGGGCTGGCCGTCGGGAATGAGGTGCGGCTGTTGCGCGGGGTTGCCGAGATCGTCATAAAAACCGCCGGGGCCGGGATCCCGCCAGTGAAGAATCTCATGGAGAACCGCCAGGCGATCCTGTTCTTTTTCGAGGCGGCGCGCCTCGGCGAAACGCGAGAGCATCCACGCACGATTGTTCAAGGGGCTGTCGATGGTATCGAGGGTGACGCCACGCTCCCACCCCGCGCCGCCATGGCGCTTGACGCTCAACTGCATGCCGAGACTCTGGAAAAGCGACTCCCCAAGCGCGAAAACCCGTGAGCGCAGATCGAGAGCCGTGGGGTCGGTGACGGTTCTTAAGAGAGTGCGCTCGGCGGCACCCATGGCGGCAAGCGCGCCCATCCGGGGCGCCAGTTCCAGAAGGCGGAGCGCCTCGGCTTCAAGCCCGGTCTCGTACAGAAGCCGGCGCTGTACATAGGCGTCGTAATAGGCGCGATAGAGCAACTGCTGGAAACGCCAATTCCGTTTGAGCGGCGCCGGCACGGATTGCTCCAGAGCGGTGAACCGCATCTCGGTCTGGTTCACGTTCGTATTCGAGGCCAGCGGCCCTTGCCAGTTGCGCTCGAGGGCGAAGATGCCATCGGCTATTGCCGGAATGCCCATGAAATAGCGGGCATACTCGCGAGTGATTTCAGCGGGGTCGGCCTCCGGGTCCCAGGCAAGCGCGGTCCAGAGGATCTTGTTGAAATCGTCATGAGCGCCATCGGAATAACTGACGAAGCCAATACTGCCGGGATAATAGCCGCGGAAGATCTCCGTCTCCCAGAGCGGCATGGGATTGATGGGTTCCCGCCCATGGGTAAAGGCAAAAGCCGGATCCCAATTGATGAGCGGGAACTGGCAGCGGAGAGTATGAGTGATATCCGGATAGAGGCGGATGGGAATACCGGAAGGAACCGCCGCGCGGAACTCTTTCATGGCCGGCCGAACCCAGGGGCCGTGAACAACACCGGCCAGCCAGGCCGGATTCTTTTGTAACTCGGCATAAAACTGGGTGAGCCAGGCATCGTCCATGCCCTGGGGCGAGACCCACATACCGGCATTGGGGTGATGTTTTTTGAGTACCGCGGTGGCTTTCGCGAGGAAGGGCATCAGGATGCGAGGCTCCGTATGACCAGGGTCGCCGCCGGGCACGAAGATAGCGTCGATTTTCGGCAGAGAGGCAAAAACGGCATCCCAGTGACGCAGTTCCTTTTCGACCGTGGCGGGATCTTCATAGGATTTCTGGCTCGCCGGCAGCCAGATGGAAAAATCGAGTCCATACTCTCCAGCCAGCTTGGAAAGCTGCTGGTGCATTCGGGAGGGCGGGACAGAGTAGAGCCCGTTGTCGGTATCGCGGCCGCTTCCCGTTACCTCGATGGTGTTCGCGCCGAATACGGCGAGATCGCGAATGTACTGCTCGTAATCCCGGAGAGTCCAGAGATCATACGTATTATTGGTGTTGCGAAAACCGAGCTGATGACCGCGAACCCGCAATTTCGGCGCGGTGCGCAAGCTCCATTGGTCTCTTAGAGATACCGCGTTGCGGCGCATATCGAGTTCACGCAGCAGCCGGCCAACGCCGAAGAGCACGCCGCGAGCGTCATTGCCCGTGACGCGAACGGTGCAGGCCGCCCCCGAGGCCGGCCCGGCCTCGATGGAATAACCTTCGGCGGGCAGGCCCCGGTTATCCGCCCGGCCGATCGCGATACATGGGGTACCGGCGGGCGGCTGGGCGGCAACGGGCCAGCGAATGAGCGTGCGGGCCTCCACCTCGTCCAGCAAGAGTTCCACGGCTTTTCTTTCCGGACCGGAGAGAGTGGACGGCGCGACGACGGTGGCATTGCCCAGATCCAGAGCAACGCAAGGAAGAAAAAGTGAAACGATTAAGAGGCTGGTGCGTAAAAAGTGAAACATGTGGAACTCGCGGCCATTGTATCAATGCCGCGGCACGACGTCACACTCTGTCTCTTGGATTGTCCGGAAGCCGCGCGGGAAGCTCCCGGCCAAACGCGGCGGCCGCTACCGCGCCAGTGAACCGTAAAGTTCCGGCCGGCGGAAGCGGAAGGTATATTCGAAGCGGGAACGGGCCTCGAGAAGCGCTTCGCGGTTGAGGGTATGAAGCGCGATCTCTTCGCCAACTTTGGTGAGCGGATTTCCATCGGGGCCGACAATTACGGCTCCACCAGCAAAGGTCTGTTCAAGACCCGCGAATTTGGCGCGGCCTCGATAGTTACAGGCCACACCGAAGACGGCGTTCTCCGAGCAGCGAGCCTGGAGCGGGAGTTGCGCCCACCGGTACCAGCCTTCCGGCGTAAGCGGAGGTGGATCGGCCGCGAACGGGAAAAGCACGATTTCAGCATCCGCCACACCGAGCAGGCGCGTGGATTCGGGGAGGAACGCATCGAAACAGACATTCGCGCCGATGCGGCCGAGGGGAGTTTCAACGACCGTCACCGGTTCACCGCCGTTGTACACCGGCATCTCGAAAAGCGGGATGTGCATCTTGCGCCATTTGCCCCAGAGCTTGCCATCGCCCACGAGCACATGCGTGTTATGAAGGACGTTCCCCGCATTTTCAAGCAGGCCGGCGGCGAGATAGACCCCCGCGGAGGATGCAATCTCCATCAGGCCGTGAACAAGATCGCCGTCAAGCGGTTGCGCGGTTCGCCACGCCTCCTCCAGCGTCCGCTGAAGCCACCCGGCGTGGTTACCGGTGGGGTGATTGGGAATAAAGCCCGAAGCGCTCAATTCAGGGAACAACACCAACTCCGCGCCCGCGGCGGCGGCCTTTCCGGACGCGGCATGGAGGAGATCAAGCGTCTCCGCCATGCTGGCGGATTGAGCGGCGGCCGAAACCGCGGCGACGGTGAGCTGGTTGTTCATTCCTTGCAGGCTATTCTAAGCGATGGCACGGCTAGGCGTAGTTTATGGGATTTCGCTCCAGCCAGTGCAAGTTTCGGCGATCCTCCACCTGACGGGCGGCGCTCTTGACCATCTTTCCAGCGATTGTGCGCATTCCCCAGGCGGCCGCTCCGGCGATGGCAAGCGATCCACCAAGCAGGCCGCCAAAGACAGCGCGGCGCCCGCGGTTTCTCGTGGTGCTCGCGAAGCCCGACACCATGCCCGTGGCTACGCCCAAGGCCGCCGTTGTCAGCAAGGCCGCGGCGTCATCCGGCTGCAGTGGAAGGCGTTCATCGCTTGGGCTTGCTTCCCACGTGGAGGACGCCCCTTCCCAAGCGGAACGAACGAGTTCCGCCGCGTAACCGGCGTTCGCCGCGATCCAATCTTTGTTTGTCATCGCGATTCTCCCCCTGTCTTTATGATACACATCAAATCGGACAAAAGTATCCGGATCTTTAGCGTACCCCGTCCGAGGCAGCGGCAAGGCGCTCCATTGAGGGGGAGGAGGAAGCCTGGGCAAGCGCCAAGCTCCCGGATATTCTTTGTGGCGCACTCTTTGGGGATGCCGCCGCCAGGAGAGCGAAGACCACAACGGCCGGGACGGCTTTCATGCGCGGTTAGCGCGCTTCGACAACCACGGTAACACTGGCGCTGACGTCTATCGTACCGGCCTCGACGGGCGTGTTGGCCGGAGCGCTATCGGCCATGGCCATACGGGTCTCCATGACGTAGGGCCGGTTCGCGGGACTGGAGGAATCCGAAACGGACACAACGCGCGCGACACGGAGCCCGAGAGCCTTCGCCATCGCGGCCGCCTTCTCGCGCGCCTGCGCGGTGGCCTCGATCAGGGCCTTGGTCTTGGAAGCCTGTTCGTCCTTGAGAGTGAAGCGGAGAGCGCCGATGTTATTTGAACCCGCCCCGATGGCGGCATCAATGACGTTGCTCACAATGGCAAGATCGTCGATTCTCACCTCGACGCTATTGCGGGCAACGTAACTGGTGATGCGATTGCCGCCCGGTTTCGCGGGGTTTGCATCGTACTGAGGGTTGATCCAATAACCGCTGGTCTTGAAATCACCACTCTTGCCAAGAGCTTTGGTGAGCGCGGCAAGCAGGGTTTGCGTCTGCTGGGCATTTCTTGAGCCGGCTTCTTGCGAGGTTGGCGCCTGAGTGGTAACGCCGATGCCGAGGAGCGCCTGATCGGGCTTCACGGTAATCGTTGCTTCACCGGAAGCAGTGATTCGGGTTCCGGAGGCGCTGCTTTCGACGGTCTGAGCAACTGAGGCAGCAGAGAGGCAAATCAATGCAACTCCCAGACTGGAGATGACAGCGGTTCGCAGGTACATGCTTAATTTCCTTTCCAATCAGTGGCCGATCATAGGATGAGCGGAAGGCGTCCCCGGTTGCCTCGGGAAAGAGCAAACACCAGCATGGCATCATGAAATGAGAATTATTTCTAATAACATTCTCTCTGGATGCGGGCGCTCCGCGGCTTGAACAGGGGCGGATTCAGGCGCCGGCAGCGAGAACACCTCTTGCCCTGGTGGCGGCGTGACGCTGGGCGGGCTTACGAAACATCCCCATTTGCGCACGAATTCCGGCAAGGAATACGGAGACGGCTTCCAGAGTAAGCACAAAGCTTTCCTCCGAGTGCCGCCGGGCGTCATCGAGAGAATTAAGGCCCGATTCGACCAGACGCAGCACGTCCGCCAACTCGCGGCGTTCGAGCCATAAACCGCCGGGGCCCGGATGCACTCCGAAGAGATGCGCCCGGAAAAGAGATGCCAGAACGGCGACATGATCCGGCAGGGCGGAATGACGCGCCGGAGCGGCCAAGGAAAGCCGGATCGTATCCGAGCGAGACGAAGCCGGGCGGCAGAGAGCGCGAGCCTCAACCCCTAATTCGAGAACGGACCAGAGCCGCACCGCCATATCGGTTCCGGCTGGCAACAGAAGACAAAGTGGCTGCATGATCTCTCCTGCCGGGAGATGGTCAATCTAAGGGGGGTTGCCCTAGTCTATCGCCGGACCCGATCGGCGGCTAGAGCGAAAATATGCGAAAGCGGCGGTATCGGGTGGAGCAATGCCCGTTTGCCGGAACACGCGCTGAGTTGCGATAACCTCACGGTGAGGTGAAGCATTGAACCCACGCATCGCAACAACCGATTTGACGCAACGCTCTCGTCCGAAAGGGAACGGTTGGAGAGGCCTCTTCACGCTTTGGCTGGCGGCGTGGCTGCTGATCCTGGTTCACGGCTGCGGCGGCCGGATCTCCCTGGCAAACCGGACGCTGCCCTTTGCGCCGAAGGAGGTAACGATTGAACAGGGGGTCAGCGCCTTGCGCGTGGTGGTGCTGGGAGATTTTGGAATGGGCAACAAAGGGCAGTTTGATGTGGCAAGGGCGATCGCGGAACTGCACCGGAAACAGCCATTCCAGTTTGGCATTACGGTGGGTGACAACTTCTATCAACACGGAGTCTCGAGCATCCACGATCCGAAATGGAAAACAAGATGGGAGGAGCCTTACGGCGGACTCGGTTTTCCGTTTTATCCGACGCTGGGAAACCACGATTACTACGGCGACGTGCAATCTCAGTTGGAATACAAATCTCCGAGCGATAGCTGGCGGATGGTGGCGCGCCAGTTTGTGCTACGAAACGGCTTGGCGGACTGGTTCGCCCTCGACACCACCGACCAGCGGACGGAACAATATGCCTGGCTCGACAAGGTGCTTAGCGCCAGCAAAGCTCGCTGGAAGATTGTCTACGGACATCATCCGATCTATTCGGCGGGATCCCACGGAGATACAGAAGCCCTCGAACACGAACTGCTGCCCGTGATCCGGGGAAGGGCGGTGCTTTACGTCGCGGGACACGACCACGATCTACAATACCTAAAACCCGTCGATGGGACGCATCTTGTCGTTTCAGGCGGCGGAGGCGGGCGCTTACGGCGGTTGCGCCAGGATCCGCGAGTGATTTTCGGACAGGCAATCTACGGCTTCACGACGCTCGACATCAACGAATCCCGCATTCTTGTCGAGATGTTCGACCGGTATGGAAAGCGCATTTACGAAGCAGAAATCACCGAAGCACCTTCACGGCCTAGTATCGAGAGGGCCACCGAAGCGTTGAGCGCGCCAAGGTAGAGCCCTCCCGAAGACCTGTAAGCCGCTGCGTTCAGAAGCCAAGGTAATCCCAATTAAAGGCGGGCCCGACATCCCACTTATCGCGGCGGAAGTTTGTGTGGGTGGCAACGCCCGCATAGGAACTAAAAGCCTGGGGATCGAACTCTCCCGAACGAGCGGACAGCGAGGCGATCCTCGGAATGGAGAAGCGCTCACAGAGCTCACGCGCCAGCGAGCCAACGGCCTGCTGCTGGATTTCAGGCATCGAGGCTAAATAGTGGATGCCCCGGAAGCTTGCCCGATGATAGCGCCCCCCTTCATCCAGG
>CAZXBZ010000101.1:0-10242 GCA_964639135.1 uncultured Solibacteraceae bacterium
GACCACCACGCGCCTGTCCGAAACAATGGCGTCTCTCACAACCGCCACCATCACTATCCGTACGAAGGCCGGGCATCATTCCGCCACGGCTATCGGCGAAGGTCCGGTAAACGCGCTTGATGTCTGCCTGCGGGATTGCCTGTCGTCACTCTATCCGGCCATCCGCAAGGTGAGGCTGACGGATTATAAAGTTCGGGTGCTCGACGGGAAGAAGGGGACCGCCGCGAAGGTGCGCGTTCTTGTGGAGTGGAGCGACGACGAGATCTCCTGGTCCACCGTCGGCGTCAGCGAAAACATCATCGAAGCCAGTTGGCGCGCCCTCTCCGATGCGCTTCGCCTCGAACTTATGCGCATCCTCGATTCGAGCGAGGAGCCGGAAAAAGCCGTGGCGGAGTATTGCTGGGGCGTCTGAGCGCGGCATCAAAGCCGTCCCCCACCCCGCTGCTCTGAATCGCCAGGAGTCTACAGCGGCGTCGTGGATGAAGCGCCGGAACCGGCGGGCGGCCCGGAACAACGGAATACCAGCGCTTTATTCATCCCCCGGCAGTTGCTCTTCCTCGTCGCCGAGGTGCGGTGGTGCGTCGTATTCCCCGTAAGTCTCCTCGGCGCCGGCGTCTTCCTCTTCATCGCCGCTGTTCTCACCAAGCGGTACCAGCACCGCCGCCTCCACCCGATGAAGCAGTTCCTTCATGCCCTGCCCGGCGAGGCTTGAAATCGCGAAGAACTCAAAGCCTTTCGCCGTAACGTGCGCGCGCAACATGTCGAGTTCCGTGGAATCCGTCATGCTGTCGAGCTTTGTGCCGGCCACCAGCATGGGCTTTTCAAGCATGGCCGGGGAGAAGTTCCCCAACTCCTCCATCACTACCTCGAAATCGTTCACGGCTGACCGCCCACTGTAGCCCGAGATATCCACAAGGTGAAGCAGCAACCGTGTCCGTTCGACATGCTTCAGAAATCGGATGCCCAGTCCGTGTCCTTCGCTCGCTCCCTCGATCAGCCCGGGGATATCCGCGACCACGTAGGTGCGAAAATCCTCCGTCCGCACCATGCCCAAGTTCGGTATAAGCGTCGTGAAAGGATAATCGGCCACCTTGGGCTTTGCCGCCGAGATACGGGAGATAAGCGTGGATTTCCCCGCGTTGGGATACCCCACCAGCCCCACATCCGCCAGCAGCTTCAGTTCGAGCCTGAGATGAAACTCTTCGCCTTCTTTGCCGGGGGTGGCGAAATCCGGGGCCTGGCGCGTCGCGGTGACGAAATTCATATTGCCCAAGCCGCCCTGACCGCCACGGGCGATTACAAATCGCTCCCGCGGCGTCGCGAAATCGTGTATCACTTCGCCGGTCTCGTCGTTATAAACCACGGTGCCCACCGGCACTGGGATCTTCACGGATTTTCCCGTCCTGCCGGTGCGCTGGCTCCCCTCTCCGTGCCTGCCGCGCTGCGCCTTGTGCTCCGGGTTCAGCCTCAAGTGGAGGAGCGTACTGTAGTGGGGGTTTGCCACCAGCGTCACGTCCCCGCCCCTGCCGCCATCTCCACCGCTCGGGCCGCCCCTCGGGACAAATTTCTCGCGCCGGAACGCAACACAGCCGTTACCGCCGTCGCCGGCTTTCACATAAATGCGGACTTCGTCGATGAAATTCATGTTGCCTTCAGGGCAGCGTCCTGTTGCCGCATCCCCCGCAAGTGCCCAAACGCGCGAAAGCCGCCGGAGCTTGCGTGCCCGGCGGCTTCACTCTCTCGATCCAAAATGTCTTACTGGGCGGGCGCTTCCGCGGGCAGAGGCTTCACCTGGGCAAACTTGCCCAAGCGGCCCCGGTCGCGGTATTCCACAATGCCCGGAATCTTCGCGAAAAGAGTGTCGTCGCTGCCCGCTCCAACGTTCTCGCCCGGCTTCACCTTGAGTCCGCGCTGGCGGATGAGGATGGATCCGCCCGTAACCACTTGCCCCGCGTAGACTTTGTAACCAAGCCGCTGCGCTTGGGAATCCCGGCCGTTCTTTGAGCTGCCTAAACCTTTTTTGTGTGCCATATCCGCCTCCTGCCGAGTCCCTACGCGAGGATGTCCTGAACTTCCACCGCCGTATAATCCTGACGGTGGCCCTGCGTGCGCTTGTACTGCTTCTTGCGCTTAAACTTGAATACGATCACCTTCGCCCCGCGGCCCTCGCCGACGATTTTTCCGGTCACTTTAGCGGAAGCTGTCCTTTCCCCCGCCAGCATCCCGTCGTCGTTCTTTACCGCGAGCACTTTGTCGAACTCCACGATTGAGCCCGCTTCGCCCGCCAGCCTCTCGACGCGAATCGTGTCGCCCTTGGACACCCGATACTGTTTGCCACCCGTCTCGATGACTGCGTACATGCTAATAACCCTCTTGACTGAGTTCGCATCCCCGGCTTTGTGCATCACGATGCCCAGCCGCGACTTTCAGGGAAACTCGAAAGACGTTCGAAGCGAGCGGAGAACGCCCGGCCGGAACCGCGGGAGAAACCTCGCGCAGGGTGCGCAATCTATGATTATACATGGCGCGGCCCCTGAACGCTACGCAATCATACGGAGCACCACGCACCCGCGCCGCCGGTGTAGTGTTTTCAAAAGGACAAGCCAAGTTGCGAGGCCAGTTCGTCCAGCCTCTTGCCGTGCGCCGGAAGGCACGATAGCAGTGCCGGGGCACGCTCCGCCAGCCAGGGGTCGGTTCCGGCCTCGGCCTTAAGTCCTCCGGTCACTCCATGCAGTCGCTGCCATTCCGCCTGCCAGCGGGCCGAGTTGCTCGCGATATCGCACAGCGGAGCGCCTTCGTGAAGACACCGCGTCATCATGTGCGCGAGATCCCACGCTTCGAACAGGCCGGCATTCATGCTCTGCACGCCCACCGGGCCGGTCGTGTGCGCCGCGTCGCCCGCAAGCCACATCCGGTGCTGCCCGAAGCCTTTTGCCAGCCGGCGCTCGAAGCGCACCGCCATGCGCCAGGAGATGTGATCCACGCTGCCCGTAAACCACGGGGCGCGTTCCTCCAGCAGTTGGCGTAAATGCGAATCGTCCACCAACTTCGAGTGTTCCAGCCCGCCCGAAAGCAGAAGCCGGTCCTTGTCTCGGTAGGCTTCCTGGGATACGAACTCCGGCAACTGGAAGCTCCACCGGCACGCCCCGCCCGGAAGAGGCCACAGAACGTTGATCGTATCGCCGGCGAAACAAACCCGCATCTCATTCGTCAGGTCCGCGTCGGTCTGAAACTCGAAGATGGCGAAGTACTCGGGTTCGCCCACTTCCTCGAAATCGATCCCTAAACTGCGCCGCGTTTCACTCTCGTATCCATCGGCTCCGATCACAAAGGGAACGTCGAATTTTTCGGTGCCCCCCACAACCCACTCGGTCCGGGCCACCACATATCCTCGTGAATCCCGCTCGAGGCGATTTACCCGCGCCAGCACGTGGTCCACGTTCGAGGAGAGATCGACAAGTTCGTGCCGCCATTGAATCTTGACGCCGGCATCCTCGAGCGCCTGCTCGAACAGTGCCTCGATCGCATCCTGGCGCAGTACCGCCATGCACTCACGCGGATCGTCCCCGCCGGAAAGCGTCACCTCCGCTCGCCGTCCGGCTTCGTCGTAAATCCCCACTTTATGGACGGGATAGGCTTTTCGCAGCGCCGCGTCGCGCAGCCCGAAGTGGTCGAGCAGCCGGAGCGTCTCCGGATGCAGGGCGAGCGCGTAACTGTGGCTGCATGCCCAGATTCCGGTATCGACGATTTCCGCGCGCACCCCGCGCTTCGTAAGCGCAAGCGCGGCGAGTTGCCCCACCGGGCCCGCCCCCACCACCAGCACCTCGGGATTCTTCCTGCCAAACATCGCGCCTCCCTCTCCCCCGGCTTTCAGCGACGCGGAACCGGCAACCTGCCGCGTTCACGCTCGGCCGGAAGGCGGTATCAGATGAATAAGTCTGATTCAGTATAACCTTTCCGCCCTTTATGATTGAATCGCGGCCGCCCGCTTTCGTTTCCTCGTGCGGACAATTAGTCCCGCCGAACTCGCGTCCTAAAGTGCGGTATCCGCTTTACGCATCCCATCGGGCGCCGGTACGAAATCATGGGGTCCGATGACCCCATATTCACCCGGTCTGCGCAATGCTCTGATGAGGAGGGCGTCCGCTCTGGAACGTTAGCGGATGCTCCGCCTTTTGAAAATCATGTAAGCGAGGAGAGTTGAGAATGGGGATCGATCTTCGGCGTATTATCGTGCTATCCGTACTGATGAGTGCCTGTTGCTGGGCTCAGACGGGCACGGCGTCGGGAAGCTTAAAAGTAAATGGCAAGACCTTCCAGATCAAGGAAGCCTATCTTCTCGCCGTCGAGGACCCGGCAAAAAACATCGAAGAGACCGTATTGCTTCTCTCCGATCGGGCCCTGCCCGGCAAAGTCCTCACCGCGGATCCGAATATCTTCGAACTTCGCGATACCGGAATGAACGGCCTCCAGATGAGGTTCTACTCGGACGGTGAAAACTACTCCATGCTGCTCATCGGCGGCGGTATCGACGGAAGCTACAGCTCCTCTGGAACATTTGATCGCGACCGCTTCAAAACCTATCAGACGGATCGGGTGGCGGGCAGTGCGTCGGATAAGCGGGAAACCGGCGGCACTGCCTTCGAATACCAAATCAGCTTTGATGCGACTCCGGTCTCCGTAAAACCTGCCGCGCCGCCAGCGCCGGGAGAGATCGAGGCCGCGCGGAACAGCGCGCCAGCCAAGGCGTACATGGCCCATAACCAGGCGCTCCGGGAAGGAAACGTCGCCAAAATCGCCGCCGGTGTGGTTCCGGAGCGCGCCGCGCAAATAAAAGATCCACAATTCAAGGAAATGATCGAGTTGATCCAGGCCATGATGCCCTCTGACATTGCCGTTCTCAGAGCCTCCATCACTGGCGACGAAGCGGAACTGGAACTCACCGGCAAGGAAGATGGCAAGACGAAATCCGGCGTCGCCTCGTTGAAGAATATCGGCGGAAAGTGGCTCGTTGTGAACGAATCCTGGAAGTAGCCCGCCGGGCCGGGCAGCCGCCCTCCATGGCGCTCATTGCATTCCGGCCTCCGGATCGTCACCATAGAGAATCGGGCATGGGCTCGCCCAGGCCGCGTCGCGAAATCGTGAACGGCCCGAGCGGACCGCCCGCATTTCTCTAAGGAGCATTCGCTTGCAGGCACGCATCGGTATCATCGGCGGAAGCGGGCTTTACACCATGCCCGGCTTCGACGCCCGCGAAGAAGTCGTTCTTACCACGCCATTTGGAGACCCCTCGGATGCGTATATCGTGGGTGCGCTCCAGGGCAAGCCGGTCGCGTTTCTGGCCCGTCATGGCCGCGGCCACCGCATTCAGCCCACCGATCTGAACTTCCGCGCCAATATCTATGGGATGAAGAAACTCGGCGTGGATTACATCCTCTCGCTGAGCGCGGTTGGATCATTGGCCGAAGAACGCCACCCTCTTGAATTCGTCCTGCCGGATCAGTTCGTGGACCGTGCGCTCAAGCGGCAAAATACCTTCTTCGGCGACGGATTAGTCGCTCATGTCAGCATGGCCGATCCCGTTTCGCCCGAACTCGCCGGTATCGTCCATGAAGCCTGCCTGGAGACCGGTGTCGCCGTCCATCGCGGCGGAACCTATCTCTGCATGGAAGGTCCCGCCTTCTCCTCTCGCGCCGAGTCAAACCTGTACCGCTCCTGGGGCATGGATGTCATCGGGATGACAAACGCCACGGAAGCCAAGCTCGCCCGCGAGGCCGAGATCGCTTACGTCACCGTCGCCATGGTCACCGATTACGATTGCTGGCACAACGGCCACGACGCCGTCACCGTGGAAGAAATTATCGGCAACCTCACGAAGAATGCGGAAAACGCCGCCAAAGTGGTGGCCGCCGCCGTGGCCCGCCTTCCGCTGGATCTCGATTGCAAGGCGCACCACGCGCTCAGGCACGCCCTCATTACCGATCGCGCCGCCGTCCCTGAATCGGTAAAACAAAAGCTCTGGCCCATCATCGGGAAGTATTTCTCGTAAACGGAACATCATCGATGGATGCCACGCCGCTCAACGAGGCGGCCATCGCCCTCCGCGATTCCTGCCTCGCCGATCCATCCAAGCCGGATGCCGCCTCCCTCGCGGCGATCCTCGAGGCGGCAAGTTCGCAAGATCGTGAACTTGCCGTGGCGGCGGCGCGTGCCTTCATCCGCATCGTCGTCGAGGAGCTTTCCGACCGTTTTTCCCCGGATCTCGCCGCATGTTATGTCGAGATCTTCACCCAGGCGATCTCTTCGATAATTCCCTCGTTCAGCGCGCGCTTCCTTCGCGAACGTTACGCGGACCTATGCGCCCTCCCGGCCCGGGCGCTTGCCTCCGGCGCTCCCGAAAGTATTATCGTCCCCTCGCGTATTACCCTTGGCGCGGATATCGCCATCACCAGTGTTTTTCTCCAGGCGCTGCACGGCCGCTACCCTTCGGCAACCCTGTGGTTTGCCGGCTCCTCGAAGAATTTCGAACTCTTCGCCGGCATGCCCAGCCTGCGCCATTGGCCCGTCTCTTACCCCGGCGGCGGCACCCTCGCGGAGCGCTTCGATGCCGTTCGGCACTTCGATGGCGCCTTCGATACCCCGGCGATCTGGTGGATGGACCCTGATTCCCGCATCTCCCAGCTCGGTCTCCTCCCGGTCGCTCCTCTTCGTTCCAGTCTGTTTTTTGAAAGCCGCTCGGCCGCGCCGGATTCCACCGAAAGCCTCAGTGAACTTGCCTCGCGCTGGTGCGCGGAGCACCTGGACGCCCCCGAAGCCAAGCCCGCGATTGTGCTCGCGCCATCCGCTGGAGAGCATCCGAACCCCGATGTCTCCCCCGGCGATATCAGCCTCAGTTTCGGCGTGGGCAACAACCAGGCCAAACGTGTCTCCGCCGCCTTCGAAGCGCGGCTCCTGCGCCTGCTTGCCGGCACCGGACGGCGCGTCTGGGTGGATTCAGGCGCTGGCGGCGAAGAAGCCGCGGCCGTGAACGCCGCCATCGCCCAGGCCGATATGCCCGCCGGACGTATCCGTATCCTTAACGGCAGCTTTGCGGATTTCTGCCGTGTTATTCAGAGAACTTCTCTGTACGTCGGTTATGACTCCGCGGGCCAGCACACCGCCGCCGCCCTGGGAGTGCCAAGCATCACGCTCTTCAAGGGATACGCCAGCGAACGGATGCTTCACCGCTGGTCACCCCGCGGCCGCGCCACCGCCAAAGTACTCCCCATCCTTCCCGAAACCGATGAAAACCACATCCTGGATCGGTTTTCCATCGCCCTGGAGAGTATTCTCTAAATATTCTCCATATAAGAATCCACGTAACAATTGGATACTGATACTTTCGTTACTCTTTTTTCATAATAAAGCTACATCACTGTATCATGGATTCGAATAATCGATAATCTTTCTCATATTTCTGTATACGTCTGCAAACTTATTGCTAAATTCGTTTCCGATCTAACAAATTTATAGGTTTCTCAGGTTACTCTCCCCTTTAGAGGCGCGATTTTGAACGCGGCTCTCACGCCAAGACTGGGGCGTGACTTCGTCTTATCGAAAACCGACTGGATCAAAGGGAGCGTTTTCTCACATGCGTACTCTATGTGTATTTTCCATGCTGCTCGCGGGCTGCATCTCATCGCCCGCGGCACAAATCGTTCATGACTTTACCATTCCCTCTTCGGGAACGCCCGCGTCCGTGAACTTTGCAAATTCCACCACCGTGGCCCAATTCAATCCCCTTCTTGGAACTCTGCTTTCCATCGGAATCGACCTTGAGGGCTCCATCAGTGGAACTCAATTCATCGATAACGAAGACGGCAACGGAATTACCAACGGAACGGGCGCCACCACCGTCGATATGCAGCTATCGAATGCGAGCGCGGGCTCCCTGCTTTCCGTGGCGCCGGTCGCGTCGTTCGCCTTCACCGTGGCCGGCGATAACGACGCGAATCCCGATTTTGCCGGAAGCGATTCCGCGAGCAATTCCTTCTCAAATGTGGTGCAATCGGCGCACACCTCGATTTCCAACGCGACAATTCTTGGGATATTCTCCGGAACGGGGAATATCATTCTCGACCTCAGCGCTCTCGGCAGTTTCCAGGTCACTCCCGGCGGTAATCTCGCGACCTTAACCTTTACCCAGGGCATCGCCCATGGCGCCATTACTTACGTGTACGACGCGGCGCCCGACACCGCCGAGATTCCCGAACCCCTCACCATGTTCCTGATCGGTGGCGGCCTCCTGGCGATTGGTCTGCGAAAGCGGGGGAGACCCGAAGAGCTGCAAGCCTAACCGCTCCTCATCCCCAATGAGGCGGGCATGCCTCCGTCCGGAACGATGCCCGCCTCTCCGTTTCCTCTTCCCCGGCTCCGACCGCCATGTCGATTCCCGGCCACGCATCGCGGAAGCGCTTGGGAATCGGAGCGGTGATCGTCATGCGCTCATCGCTCTCTGGATGACGGAAGGCGATCCGCCACGCATGCAGCATCAGCCCATCCGCTGGCGGACCCCCATAAGTAACATCTCCAAGAATCGGAGTGTCCATCGCCGCCGCATGGATACGAAGCTGGTTTGTCCTTCCCGTTACCGGCCTCATGCGCGCCAGCGAGCGCCCGTTCCATGTCTCCAGTGTTTCCACGATGCTTAAAGCCGCCTGCCCGTCCGGGGCGGCCCTCCAATAGGGAGGTCCTTCGTCGAAACGGCGAATCGGCTCGCGGGCCTCGCGCCGGCGCTCGGCCGGCTGCCCATGGATAATTGCCAGATAGACTTTCGAGATCCGTCCGGCGGCGAGCGCTTTCCCCAGAATTCTCGCGCTCCCCCGTGTCTTCGCCGTGAGGACCACTCCGGAAGTATCCCGGTCCAGCCGGTGAACAAACCGGGGCCACAAGGCCGGCTCTCCTTCCGCTCTGACGTATTCCGCGGCGTCCAGATTGGGATTCAGATGTGCAAGCAGTCCATTGGTGAGAGTCCCGAGCTTCACACCGCGGGTCGGATGCACCAGCATGCCCGGCGGCTTGTTCACGGCCAGAAGACACGGATCCTCCCACAGAATCTCCAGCGGCATCGCCTCGGGAGGGCAGCCCGGAACACGGTCCGGATTCCATTCGAATTCGATGACCTCATCAACCGTCAGCCGCTGGCCGATCGAAAGCGCAAGTCCGGCGCGCATCACCGCGCCCGCGCCGATCAGGGCGCGTAGCTTGGTCCTGCTTAGCAGGGGAAATCGGCGGCTGAGGTATTCATCCACGCGGCTGCCGGCTTCCTCTCCTTCAACCACGAAACGATATAGAGACACTTCAACCAGACTCCCATAATCGATTCACTCCGTTCGCGCCGCCTGTCTTGCGAACAACTGCCCGATGAAACACATTGTCTCTGTATCGCATCCATACAACGTGGCGAAAATCACCGCATGAAGAATGCGGCCCGACAGGAGGACATCATGAAGCGAAGGACTTTTGGCGCAGCCATTCTCACCTTGGCGCTAGGAATCGGGATGTCAACCGCTTCCTTCGCGCAGGGCGGTGACCGCGCGACGGATCGTCTCCAGAATGAAATCCGAAAAGAGCTGGTGACACTGCCGTTCTATAGCGTATTCGATAACTTCGAATACAAGCTGTCGAGTGACGGCACGGTAACTCTTCTCGGCCAGGTACACCGGCCTACCCTTAAAAGTTCCGCGGAGAACGTCGTCAAACGGATTGAGGGTGTCACGAAGGTAGTCAATGAAATCGAAGTGCTGCCGGTATCGTCAATGGATGACCGGATACGGCTTGCCACATACCGTGCCATCTATGGTCACACGGCCTTGCAGACACTGGCGATCCGCGCCGTGCCGCCGATTCACATCATCGTGAAGAACGGCAATGTGACGCTCGAAGGCGTGGTGGCCACGAAGCTCGAAAAGCAGGTGGCGGGAGCGCAAGCCAATCAGGTCTCGGGCGTGTTTAGCGTGACGAACAATCTTCGTGTCGAAGGCGGCAATTCGTAAGTCTTGAGCCTTGCGAGTGCCTTCGAAGATGCAAGATGTTCCCGAAGGCCGCCGCGCACCGTCGCGGCGGCCTTTCCTTAATGAGTAGCCTTGGCATACTTGCCGGAGATTTCCGGCCAGCGCGCCTAACGCGGAATCAGTTCGAGCCGGTGGTCCAAATTCGCCTCGATCGCTTCCCTGGAATAAAGCAGCGGCGTGTATTTGCCAT
>CAZXBZ010000102.1:0-10143 GCA_964639135.1 uncultured Solibacteraceae bacterium
CCGAAGCCCAAGCCCTCAAGCAGGAACTCGCCCTCGCCCGCGAACTCCGCCAGCGCGAACTCCACGAACAGCGTATGGCCGCGAGCAAGCCTCACGGTTCCGCCGCCGGAGCGAACCGGAATCCTGGCGCGGTTCCCCTGGATAATCTCGAATCCTTGCCGGAGTCTTCCGCTCCCGCCGGGGAGGGGGAGCGCCATCGCCGTCACGCTGGGGAAACCGTCCCGAATGGCTTCGTTTTGCAATCCGCGGCATCGGACTTTGCCCGTATACTGGAGGCCCATTGACCGGATGGGATATCCGGGGCAGGCGTACTCTCCCGAACGCCCTTGAATGGGATAAGCGTCACGGCGGAGTGGCGGATCGTCCGCCTCAGGGGTGCCCTAATTCGCTGGACATCGGGATAAGCTCCTGGTAAACATGGTCCGGAATCGCCGAATCCCAGTGTCCGGTCACTTTCGCCGCGACCACGAACCCCAGGAAGATCGCCGCCACCCCGGCCGCGATCCAGCCCGGCTTGAAAAAGCGCGTTGCCCGGGCTTCGGGAACGCCGATCACCTGCATGCCTAGCGCGTCTTCCACCGGACAGGCCGCCACGCATTCCATGCAGCCCACGCATTCGGCGGATCGGATTTGCACCAGCTTATCCACCGGCAGGTGCGACGGGCAGGCCTGCGCGCACTTCGCGCAATCGATGCACTTGTCTTCGATGCGTCGAATCCGCAGCGGGCTCGCCATGCTCGCGATGCCTAGCAGCGCCCCGTAAGGGCACAGGTAGCGGCACCAGAAGTTCGGCGTGTAGAGCGACATCACCGTGATCAGCGCCAGGATGATCGCTCCCGACAGGCCCATGTACCGGAAGAAATTCAGTAGTTTGACGTCGGAAACAAGGCCATACGGCGAACTTGCGAACGCCGCGATCGCGATCACGGACATTTCCCAGATCGCATAGACGAAGAAGCCCATCAGCGCGTACTTCAGCCCGCGCAGGAGGACGTCCATCCAGCGCGGCGGAAAGAACATCTTGCCCGTGAAGCGCCGGCCCAGTTTCCAAAGGTATTCGGAAAGCGTCCCGATCGGGCAAAGCCAGCTGCAAAATGCCCGCCGCAACAGAAAGGACATCAGAACGAAGGCGGTGAAGAGCACCGCGGATGCCGGATGGATGTCGGGAACGTGGCCCGTCAGCAGCGTGTATTTGGTCTGCATCAGGCCCATGATCGGCAGCCAGCCTTCCACGCCCGCCGGTCTCGAAACGGCAACCGGGCTGGCCGTGCCCTCGAACTGCCGGACAAAGAACAGGAATTCCGTGCAGATCCAGATGTTGAGCAGCACAAAGGCCGCTTGCGTCGCCCGTCGGTAGCGCTGGGAGCGGTTCGGGTCTTGCCGCCGCAAATACGGCTTCTTGAGCTTCTTTCCACTGGCCGCGGGCGCGGGCGGGGTTACAGTGCAGGCCACGTCCTCATCATCAGACACCGCCGCGCGTCTGTCCGTGACCCCGGTCACAGCGCGCAATGACGCTTTCAGGAGATCCTGTAGCCCTGTGCTGCTCTTGCTAAAGTTCGGATTCGGCTTCGTTCCGCAATCCCTCGGGGTCCAGGATGCGAATGCGGCGGCGCTCGATAATCAGCAGGCCCTCCGCCTGAAAACGGCTCAAGTTGCGCGAGATCACTTCGCGGACCGTGCCCAGCCTCATCGCCAGTTCCTCGTGGCTAAGCGGCAGCGCGAACTCCCCGCCGCGCGCTTCGTCCAGCCACTCGAGCAACTGCCGGGCCAGCCGCTGCCGCACGCTTCCGAACGTCACTGCCTGCAACAGCATCACGAGTTGCCGCAAACGCTTCCCCATTACCCGCAGCATCTTCATCGGGATTTCGTGGTTGGTCCGGCAGACGCGGAAGAAATCGTTCCTCGAGATCAGGTACGCCACCGTATCGCGCACCGCGATGACCGTTGCCGGATACGGACCGCCGTCAAAGATCGGCACTTCCGCCACCGTCGAGGGCGCGGCTTCGAGCGTGAGCATGATCTCCCGTCCGGTCGCCGTCGTTTTGACGATCTTTACGATTCCCTCGCCAATCAGGTAGATGCCCTCGCAAGGCTCGCCCTCGGCGAATATTACGGTGCCCGCGTCGTAGCGCCGCTCAACCGCCAGTTCCGCCAAAGCCGCGCGCTCTCCCTCATCCAGACTCGAGAACATGGGGATCTCGGCAAGCGTCTTCTCGGCGCGCGATGGAGATTTTGTCATGGCATGTAGGGTTGAATCCCACTGTAACGCATGCGGACTCTGCGTGGCCATCTGTCCGGTGAACGCGATTCGCGAGAGACCGGGCAGGGTCGAGATCTCCGCGCCGCTATGCACCGAATGCGTCGGGTACGCGGACATGCCCGCCTGTATCGCCATCTGCCCGATCTCGGCGATCTCGTTTGCGGATACGATGAAGTGGAAGCCGCTCACGGGCCTGAACGGCCATCAGCCCAGGGAGGTGCGTGGATGACCGAACGGTACACATTCGTCGGAGATTTGCGCGAACACGTGAAAGTCCCCGATCGCGGCATTCTGAGCACGACGCTCCAGGCCGATGCGCGCGCCAAGATCATCCAGTTCGTCTTTGCGCCCGGTGAGGAACTGAGCGCCCATACCTCTCCCTTTCCCGCCATCCTCTATATCGTGAAGGGCGATGCGGATTTGACCCTTGGCGAGGATTCGAAGCAGGCGTCGGAAGGCACGCTGGTGCACATGCCCGCCCAGCTTCCGCATAGCGTCACGGCGAAAACGGAAGTCGTGATGCTGCTTATCATGCTGCGGTCGTAACCCGATAAATCCCGCATGGGCGTGCCGGGGAGGTTTGGCGTCCTCCCGTATAATGAGATGCATGTCCACCGTGATGGCGCCGCTCGCTACCGCCGAACAGCTCGCGAAATACGAGGCCGTGATTGGCCTCGAGGTTCACGTCCAGCTAGGCACGGAAACCAAGATCTTCTCGGCCGCGCCGAATGCCTTTGGCGAGGCGCCGAACACGCTTGTCACGCCGGTTTGTCTCGGCATGCCGGGCACGCTCCCGGTTCTGAATAAGCGCGTCGTGGAAATGGCGGTCAAGGCCGGCCTCGCGCTCAATTGCGAGATCCGCCCTGTCTCCGTCTTTGCGCGCAAGAATTACTTCTACCCGGATTTGCCGAAGGGCTACCAGATCTCGCAGTACGATCAGCCTGTCTCGGAGCACGGATGGGTTGAGATTGTCGTCGATGGCGAAACCAGGCGTATCGGTGTTACGCGGGCGCACCTCGAGGAGGATGCGGGCAAGCTCGTTCACGAAGGGTTCAAGGATTCCGCGCGCTACAGCTACGTCGATCTCAACCGGGCCGGCGCGCCCCTCGTCGAGATTGTCAGCGAGCCGGATATCCGCACCTCGGAGGAAGCCCACGCCTACCTCACTGAATTGAAGCTGATGCTCCAGTTCGCGGAAGTGTCGAATTGCGACATGGAGAAGGGCCAGCTCCGCTGCGACGCGAACGTATCCGTGCGCCCCATTGGCCAGAAGGAATTTGGCACAAAGGCGGAGATCAAGAATCTCAATTCGTTCCGTTACGTAAAGATGGCGATCGATTATGAGATCGCCCGTCAGGTGGGCCTCATCGAGGCCGGCGGCAAGGTGGAGCAGGAAACCCGCCTCTACAACGTCGCCACCGGCGAAACCGTGAGCATGCGCAGCAAGGAGCATGCCCACGATTACCGCTACTTTCCGGAGCCCGATCTGCCGCCGCTCAGGATCAGCGAGGCGTGGCTCGCGCGGATCACGGCCGATCTTCCGGAACTGCCCGGCGCGAAGCGCGAGCGCTTTATGAAGGAGTTCGGCCTGCGCGAGTACGATGCGCGGGTGCTCACGCTCACCCGTGAGTTGAGCGAATACTTCGAGACCGCGGCGCGCGCTTCCTCGAATCCCAAGACAGTGGCCAACTGGGTTACCGGTGACCTCATGGGATCGCTCAAGGCCGCTGGCAAGGAGATCGTTGCGAGTCCCGTATCCGCCGAACGCCTCGGAGAACTCGTGTCGCTCATCGAGAAGGGCGAGATCTCCGGAAAACTGGCCAAGGAAATCTTCGCCAGGATGTTCGAAACGGGGGATTCGGCCCGCGACGTCATGGAACGTGAGGGGTTGAAACAGATCTCGGATTCGGGCGAGCTGGAGGCCATCGTCGACGGAGTGATCGCCGGGAATCCCGCGCAGGTGGAGCAGTATCGTGGCGGCAAAACCGCGGTCATTGGCTTCCTCGTGGGCCAGGTGATGAAGGCGTCGCGCGGCCAGGCCAATCCGCAAGCCGTGAATGAGATCCTCCGGCGCAAACTCGGTTCGTAGAGACACAAGGCTTTGCTCCAGCGCTGCTCACTCGCGCTTGTTCTGCTGATGGTGGCCCTGTTGCCGCCGTTCGTGAACGCCTCGAACTCCGTGCCCCCCAAGCTCCGGGAAGAAACCTTCCAGGCGGTTTGGGAAACCGTGCGCGACCGGTACTACGACCCGGCCTTTGGCGGTCTCGATTGGGAGGCCATCCGCCGGGAAACCGAAGTCAGGGCCGTCGATGCGCCAACCGACGAGGCGTTTTACGAGGCCCTGCAAAGCATGGTGGATCGTCTCGGCCAGTCGCATTTCACCGTGCTGCCGCCATTCTGGGTGGGCACGAATCATCTCAGCCGGAAGGGCGCGGCCAGCGCCGGCATCGAGTTCATCGAGACGGATGACCAGGTGCTGGTTTGGCGCGCGAGCGAGGCCCCGTCCGAGGCTGGCGGTCTGCGTTCCGGATGCGCCCTGCTTGAAGTGGCGGGCGTCTCGCTCCGCGATCTTCGAAGGAAGATGCGTAAGGAAACCGAAGGCCGTCCGGCCGGGAGCCGCTTCTACCGCGAGGCGGTGGAGGCCCTCCTTTCCGGGCCCGCCGGGGGCAGCGTCGAGGTGCGCTATTCCTGTGGAGGCGAAAAGGAAGCATCGGCCTCGTTGCCGCTTCGTTACCCTCGGGGCGAGCGCTCGGAGGGCTTCGGCTTCATGCCCGGCATGGAAACCGAGTTCGAGGCGAGGCGTCTGCCGGGCTCGATCGTCGCGATTCGCTTCAATCTCTTTGTCGCCTCGTTGATGCCCCGTATCAGGGATGCGATCACCCAGGCCGCCGCCGGTGGCGCTCGCGGCCTGATCTTCGATATCCGGGGTAATCCCGGCGGCATCGGGGCGATGGCGAACGGCATCGCCGGCTATCTGGTGAAGGCGCAGTCGGATATCGGCGTCATGAAGTTGCGCGGAGCGGAATTGAAGTTCATCGCCTTCCCGCAACAGGGCGCCTTCACCGGCCCGGTGGCCGTGGTCGTGGATCGGAATTCGGCCTCCACGTCGGAGATTTTTGCCGCGGGGCTTCAGGAACTGGGCCGCGCCATTGTCGTTGGCGAACGCAGCATGGGGGCGGCGCTGCCCTCTTACATCGTGAGCCTGCCGGGCGGCGCGCTGCTCCAGTTTGCCGCCGCCGATTTCGTGACGCCCAAGGGCTTTCGTATCGAAGGCAAGGGCGTCACGCCGGATATCCCGGTGGCCCTCACCGCGGAGTCGCTTCTCGCGGGTGAGGATGCGCCGGTCGAGGCCGCGCGCGCCGCGCTCGACGCCAGAGCGCTGGCCGGCGGCGAATCCGCGAGGGAGAGTATCGTCGTAACCGGCAATGAACACCGTGCGCCGTAATGGAATCGCTCGTGTGCGCGTCAGGAGAAATATGAGATTTCGTGCAACTCCGTGGCTTCTTGCCGTGCTGGCCGTCGTCCTTGGATTCTCCGCGGCTCCCGCCGCTCAAACGCTGAGCCCTGGAGAGAGCGAGGCGAAGGCGGATCGGATTCTCGAGCGCTTTCTGAATACCACCGGGGAGCTCGAGGCGATCAAGAACCAAACCACACGCCGGGATCGTGGCCGGATGACCCTCACCGGCATGGGCGTTTCAGGAGATGTCGAGGTGCTTGCGAAAGCGCCCGACAAATCGCGCATGACGATGAAGATCGCCGGGATCGGTGAGATCACGGAGGCTTACGACGGCAAGACCGGCTGGGTGCGGGACCCCATCCAGGGCTACCGCGAGAAGACCGGCCTCGAGCTCGCGGCCACCGCGCGGCAGGCCGATTTCTTCATGGCGGCCAATTACAAGAAGCACTTCCCCAAGCGTGAGTGGCTGGGCGTGGAGACGCTCGACGGCGTCAAGGTGGATAAGCTGCGGCTGCACCCCGCTGAAGGCTCGCCTGAAACCTGGTTCGTGGCCCAGGATAGCGGCCTGCTCATTCGCATGGATTCCGTTTCGAACATGCCGCAAGGCGACATCGAAAGCCAGGTCTACCTCGAGGATTACAAAAAGGTTGACGGCGTGCTGGAGCCAATGCGTATCCGCGTCGTCAATCCGCTCGCGCCGATTACGATGGAACTCACAAGCTCGGAAACCAACATTGAACTCGACGATTCCCTCTTCGCGAGCCCTCGCGAAGGCGGCCCGGAAGAGATCATCGTCATCCAGTAGAGTCCGTCGCCGAAGCTGAGGCCTCCCGCCGGCAACCAGCGGCGGACGCGGCTACTTGGAGAGAGCGGCGGCCCGCACCATGGCGAGGAATTTCTCGGCATTCGCCCCGACGGTTTTCTCGGGTCCCGTGAACTTAAAAAACACCGCCCCTTGCGGCCCCTGGACGATGGCGCCCAGCATGCGGAAGCCTGGCTTCTCGGCGGTCACCTGCATCATGGGTCCGCCGCTTGCCATATAGGTTCCAGTGAGGTCCACGAGAGTGATGGGCAGCGCGCCGGCAAGCTTCCGTGTCTCTGCTCTGGTGGCGGAAGGGGCGCCGTCGGGCTGCTTCATCTGCCCTATCCAGCGGTCGATGTTGGCCTCGACGCCGCCGCCTTCATTCGGGCCGAAATAGAACACCGCGCACTCGCCCGCTTCCGCGTCGCCAGGGGATGCGGGGATGCTGTACGAAGCGGCCCGCATGGGGCGCTCTCCCTCGCGGGTCCAGTCTTCCGGGGCGTTCCACTGAACTCCTCCGGCTTCCGCCGCGGTTCCGCTTGCGCCGCCCCGCGCCTCACTGCTCGCGCCCCCGCGGGCCGCGGCGTCGGGCGGCATCGCACTCGTTGATACCGGGGCCGTGGCGTCATCGGGCGGGGGTGTATATGATGCGTTTCTGCCGCATCCGGCGAGTGTGACCCATGCCAGCAACGTAGCGGTCAATAAGGATGGTATGCGCATGCTCGTCCTCGTGAACGGGAATGGAATCGGGCACGGGTCTCCGTTGCCGCCGGCTCCTCGGGGAATCTCGGGCGTGGTGGAGATGCCGCCTATAACGGCTTGACCCGGATATCCCGGAACTCTACCCACTTGCCGGGCGCGTGCGCTTGCAGTTCAATCCGGCCCGGCTTGAGGTTCTTGAGTTCGTGGTACTCCATCACCGTCTCGCCGTTCACTCGCACCCAGCAATCGGGGCCTTTCGCGCCCATCTGGAAGAGGTACCACTTCTCGTTCTCGATTCGCGGGTAGCGCGAACGCTTGTAGTGGTAGAGGGATCCTGTCGGGTAATGAGCCTCGGGCACGTTGTGTACCTGAATTTCGTACTTGCCCGCGATGGCGGTTTCCTCGCCGTTCGAGCGGAAGATGACCCCGCTGTTGTGGTCTCTCGGTCCGCGAATGTAGAGCTGCAGTTCGAAATCCGCGTACATTTCCTTCGTGCCGAGGTTGCCGGCTCCGTCGCACCAGAGTACCGGACCGTAGCCTTCGAAGCGAACCGGGGCTCGCTTGCTGTTGTCGGTGATAAGCCAGTTCTTCTCAATATCCGCCGCGTCCTGATAGAGGATGGTCCAGTGATCGGAGGAGGGTAGCTCTTCAATCCGTAGATTGCGGTACCTCAGCGGATAGCCGAGACCCTCGAGACCGATCGTGCCCTGCCGCAGCCGGCGGGCCAGTTCCGGGTTCTGGCGGACATCGAGATCCTGGATCATCTCGCCGTTGGTCCAGACCTGAAGCGTGGGCCAATCGAAGCGGATGCGCATCGTGTTCCACTCGTTCCGGTTCTTGACGTTCACCTTCCTGGGGGCAACCACGGGGAAAATAGCGCCCATGGAGTTCGAACGGGGGTCGGCGTCCACCTGCTGGAAGATGTTCACCTTGTAGCCGCAATCGGTGGGCGGTCCGAACTGGGGCGCGGCAAAGTAGACGCCCCCGTCGCTCCAGCCACCGACGAAGAATTCGAGCGAGAGGTCGAAGTTCTCGAACTTGCGGTCCGTCGAGAGCCACGCCGGCCAGGTGGACATCTGGCTCGCGTGGATGGCGCCGTCCTTTACGTAAAAGGCGCTGTCGGGTCCGTCGACAATGTGCCAGCCGGTGAGGTCCTTGCCGTTGAAGATGGGCTGTGAATTCGCCGCCCGCGCGAGAGCGGGCATCGCGGCGGCCGTGGTGCTCAGGAGGAAAGTTCGTCTCTGCATTGCCTTTCCATTCTTATGGCGGAAGCGGTTCGCGCGCAACCCCGTCTGGCCGCGCGGCTCAGGCGGCGGGTTCTAGCCCGCCGCGACGGGGTTGCGGAGGATGCCGATACCCTCGATATCCACCTCGGCGATGTCCCCCGGCTTCATCGGAGAGGTGCTGCCCGGCGTGCCGGTGAAGATCACGTCTCCAGGGTAGACCGGCATGTACTTCGAGACGTGCATCAGGATCGCCGGAAGGTCGAAGATCAGGTCCGAGGTCGATTGCTTCTGCATCACCTTGCCGTTGAGGCGCATTTGCACCAGAAGATTGCCGTAGTTCACGCCGCGCGCGATGGATGGGCCAAGCGGGCCGAACGTGGCCGCGCCTTTGGCTCGCCACCATTGCAAGTCCTTATCCGGGCCGCCCTGCCAATCCCGCTCGGAGACGTCGTTGCCGCAGGTGACGCCGAAGATCGCGGCTTCGGCCTGGGCTCGCGTGGCATTGCGAAGCGGCTTGCCGGCGACGATGACGAGTTCAGCCTCGAAGTGGACGTTGCTCGCGTCGGGCGGAATCAGGATCGGGTCGCCCGGGTTCTGCAAACACGAGACGGGCTTGAAGAAGATCTCGGGGCGCTTGGGTACGGGGGCGCCGTCCAGATGGCTGCGGTAGTTGAGCCCGGTGGCGATCACCTGTTTTGGCTCGCAGGGGAAGAGCAGTTTCGCCTCTTTCAGGGCGGCGGTCTGGCTTGTGGGGCGGAGATCTCCGAACAAGTCCCCTGGCAGCAGGCGCACGGTGTCGCCGTCGAGCAGCCCGTAGCGATTCTGGCCCCGGTAGGCGATCCGCACATAGTGCTGTACGCCGCCTCCTTGCTGTCCGGCCTGCGAGGCGGATGCCTGTTCCGGCGCGGATTGCGCCAGCGCTCCAGCGAGCAGTGGCGCGGCTCCGGCTGATTGCAAAAAGGTCCGGCGGCTGCGGTTCATGAGGGCCCTCCAGAAAGAATTACCCGCGCCGCCAGGCAGCGGCGAAGGCATTTGCAGAATGATACCAAAGTGCTCAAACCCGGCGCGGAGCCATGCGCGGCGGCTCTCGAATGAATCCGTGCCGCCGCCGGGTTTACCGGTATTCGAGATGGCCGTCTGGCTCGCCCGGCGGGGGGCGGTGGTTTCGCGCGCGAACTGGTGATACATTTCTAGGCCGCCGCCCCTCGGCCGAAGCATTCCGGGCGGGTGGCTGTAAGCGCGGAAGAGAACCACTATGTCCACGATCATTGAAACGGTATCCGTGACGTATGAAACGGCGGCTCCCGCCAGGGAGCGTGCCGGCCGTCTGATGAGCCTCGATGCCTATCGCGGCTTCATCATGCTTCTGCTCGTCTCCGAGGGCTTCGGCTTTTCCGCCCTGGCCGGTTATCCGGGCTGGGCCTGGCTGGCCCGGCAGGTGGATCACGCGACCTGGGAAGGCTGCACATTCTGGGATCTGATTCAGCCGGCCTTCACCTTCATGGTGGGCGTGGCGATGCCGCTTGCCTTCGCGAAGCGCGAGGCGCAAGGGGCTCGATTTGGGGATCTGTTCCGTCACGTGGCCTGGCGGGCGGTCGTGCTCATTGTGTTGAGCAATGTTCTGTCGAACTTCAATTCCGGGCGTCCCCGGCCCTTGTTGCAGTTCATCAATGTGCTGTGCCAGATCGCGTTTGGC